>NZ_JBHXTG010000040.1:34618-79823 GCF_042677465.1 Kitasatospora sp. NPDC127111 | reverse complement strand
CCGCGGGGGCGGGTAGGCGGGGGCGCTCAAAGTAAAATACTACATCCCCGAGGGCCTACCACCCCCCCTCCACACCGCCGGGGGGGGCGCCGGACGTGACGTCCGGCGCCCCCTCGGGCGATGTGCAGGGCTGGTGGAAGGCCCTCGGTCAGTTCTTCTTGTCCTTGCCGCCCCACGGCATCCCGGCCAGCGCGGCGATCACCACGAAGGCCCCGATCGGGAGCAGCACGTACAGGCCGAGGGTCTGGGCGACGCTCAGGCCGCTACCCGGGTCGTCGCCGTCGTCCCGGGTGAGGGCCATGGCGGGCGACGACAGCAGCATCATCAGCGTGACCGTTGCGGTGACCGCGCCGGCTCGCAAAGCGTTCCTCTTGTCCACGCTGCCCAACTTACCCGCCGCTTACCTCGCCGCGCTCGGCGGGGTCGCCCTTTCGGGCCGCCCTGACCTCGGGCCGGGGCCCCCGGTCCCCGCCGTCGGTACCGCCAGCACGTCGGCGAGCGCCCGGCCGGCCGGGACGGCGGCGAGCGCGTCCAGCGTCACCGGGTTCCCCGCGCCGTCGGCGACCGGCAGCCGCCAGTTCGGGTACTGGTCCCAGGTGCCCGGCAGGTTCTGCGGGCGCGGATCGCCCACCAGGTCCGGCAGCCAGACGCCGACCAGCTCCGCCGGCGTCGCCCGCAGGAACCGGTACAACGCCCGTGCGGACAGCGGCTCGCCCTCCGCCAGCAGACCGAGCCGCGCCAGTTCCGCCCGCCAGTCGGCCAGCTCGGCCGCCGCCTCCGCCTGCTCCTCGCCGAGCGAGCGGGCCAGCAGGCCCAGCCGGTGGCGCAGCTCGACGTGCTCCCCGGAGAGGCGGGCGGCCGTGCTCGGCAGGTCGTGGGTGGTCAGGGTGGCCAGGCTGCCCGGCCGCCAGCGCTCCGGGGGCAGGATCTCGCCCTTGGCCTGCCAGTCCCGCTCGAACCAGAGCACGGACGTCCCGAGGACGCCGCGCACCGCCAGCTCCTCGCGCACCCCCGGCTCGACCGTGCCCAGGTCCTCGCCGATCACCGCCGTCCCCGCCCGGTGCGCCTCCAGCGCCAGCACGCCGAGCATCGCCTCGGCGTCGTAGCGGACGTACGCGCCCTCCGTCGGCTCGTGGCCGCTCGGAACCCACCACAGCCGGAAGAGGCCCATCACGTGGTCGATCCGGATCGCCCCCGCGTGCCGGGCCGCCGAACGGAGCAGCTCCGCGTACGGGGCGTAGCCGGCCGCCGCCAGCGCGTCCGGCCGCCAGGGCGGCAGGCCCCAGTCCTGGCCGTGGGCGTTGAACGCGTCCGGCGGGGCACCGACCGAGATCCCGGTGGCGAGCACGTCCTGCAGGGCCCAGGCGTCCGCGCCGTCCGGGTGCGCGCCCACCGCGAGGTCGTGGATCAGGCCGACCGGCATGCCCGCGGTGCGGGCCGCCTGCTGGGCGTGGGCGAGCTGCTGGTCCACCTGCCAGGCCAGCCAGCGGTGGAACTCGACGCCCTCCTTGAGCTCCTCCGCCGCCAGCGTGACGTGCGGGCTGTCCGGGTGGCGCAGGCCCTTCGGCCAGGCGTGCCAGTCGGCGCCGTGCGCCTCGGCGAGGGCGTTCCACAGCGCGTACCGCTCCAGCCAGGTGCCCTCCCGGTGCTGGTACGCCCGGTACGCCGCCTCCCGCCCGGCCCCGCGCGGCACCTCGTACAGCAGCTCCAGGGCCCGGCGCTTCAGCGCCCACACGGCGTCCCGGTCGATCAGGCCGTCGTGGCCCAGCACCTCCTCGCGCAGCCGGGCGGCCCGGCGGCCCAGCTCCTCCGCCTCGGCGCGCTGCTCGCCCGTCAGGTAGGCGTACTCGGGGACCGCTTCGACCCGCAGGTGCACCGGGTCGGCGAAGCGGCGGGAGGACGGGCGGTAGGGGGACGGGTCGGAGGGGGTGGTGGGGAGGGCGGCGTGCAGGGGGTTGATCTGCGCGAACCCGGCACCGAGGCTCGCCGCCCACTGGGTGAGCTCGGCCAGATCGCCCAGGTCCCCCATGCCCCAGGAGCGTTCGGAGAGGACGGAGTACAGCTGCGCGAGGAAACCCCAGCTGCGGCCCGGGAGTCGGGGCAGCCGCTCCGGTGCCACGATCAGGTGGGCGCGCTCTTCCCGCTCGGCCGTCGCCGCCCGCAGCGCGTGCCGTCCCAGCGGCAGATCCGCCGGCAGCCAGTGCGAGTGCCCGCGCGGCAGCTCCCACACCCCGCCGTCCTCCAGGTCCACGGTGAGCTTCGCGTCCGCCGGCACGTCCAGCGCCGTCCGCCGCCCCTGCCGCACCACGACGCACGGCGGCAGCAACCGCCCCCGCTGCGCCACCCGGCGACGCTCCAACGCCTCCCGCACCGCCTCGGGCGTCCCGGCCTCCACCCCCAACGCGGCCAGCACCGCCACCAACGTCCGCGCCGAGGGCCGGTACGACGCGTCCACCCCGTACGCCTGCGCCAACGCCACCAGTTCGGCGGGCGGCGGCGGCGCATCCTGCGCGGGCACCTCCAGGCCCTCGGCCCCGTCACGATCGAGATAAGCGGCCACTCGCGGCTCCTGCGAAGTCTCGGCAACACCCGGTCAGAACAGCCACAGTCCTACCCGCGTGACGACCCGGTGACTCGCTGCGACACGACGGCGGGGCCCGCCGATGAGCGGGCCCCGCCGTTTCCTCCGCCCGGCCGGCCGGTCCGGCCGCTAGGCGTACGGACTGATCGAGAACTCCGGACGTTCGCTCGGGAAGTCGTCCGGGAAGAGGCCCAGCCGCACCTCGCCGGAGAGCAGCGCCAGCAACACGCCGGTGGAGGTCATGGGCAGCTGGGCGTAGCTCAGCCGGCCGGCCTCGACCGCGAGCGTCGGCCAGTCGTCCGGCTCGCCCACGGGCAGCCAGAACAGCAGGTCGGCGTTGTCGGTCACCGCCCACTGCACCAGGTCGTCCGTGGTCAGGCCGTGCTCCGCGAGCAGAGCCGGGAGCGTGGGCTCTGGATAGTCCCGCAGGAGCTGGCGGGTCTCGTCCGTCTGCCGGACCAAGTCCAGCCCGGGCCGGGCCGAGCCCTCCGCGTACACCCAGAGGAACTGGTCGAAGCAGCCCGGCCCGTAGGCGTCGATCAGCGCCCGGTGGCTCGGCGGGACCACGAAGTCCGCCGGACCCGTCGGCAGAACGGCGTTCCTCGGCCCCGATGCCGGGCAGAGGGCCAGCAGGCTCCGCAGCTCATTCACGGATGGACCTCCCAGGTTGGCCGGCGGCCGCAGCTCCGGTCGTGCCTGCGCCCGGTGGACCACCGGTCCGGGGCAGGGCGGCCGCCGTGACGGAGCGGTTTTCATCGTATGCGTCGAGGCATTTCGGGCTCTTGACCAGCTTGTGCTGCAGAGCCAGTGCGGCCTGCGGACCGGGCAAGGCCCTTGGCGGCGGCCGCAACCGCCTCGGCCGAAGGGATCGTCACCATCGACATGAGGGTGCCCACGGCGGCTGGCGGCCGTGGACGCGACGCTGCGCACCGCCCCGGACGCACCTGTCCAACACGTTGTTCCACCCCGGCTCCGGGCGCCGCCCGGACCTTCCGGGCCGGGACGCCGGCGACAACAACCGGCCGCGGCCGTACGACTGCCACGGGAGGGAGTCGCAGCAGTGGTACGGCAACCTGTCGCGCACGGCGGTGGTTCCGGCCCCGCCGACGTCTTGACCACGGTGGTCTGGACCGCGGTGCACCCGGGCCCGTTCGCGCCGATCGGCGGGAACGGGCCCGGGGCGTTTGGGGCGGAGGGCGGAACAGGTGATAAAACCGACAAAATCGTCATACCCGTCGGCGGCGTTGACACCGGCTGGGTCAACTGGTGGGCTTTGGCGCGTTGTGGTCACTGCCTGGCGAGGAGGCTCCTGTGCAAGCCCGAGTGTCCGTCGCGGCAGGGCGGCGGTTGCGGCAGCAGCTGGAGCAGAGCCCGGCGCTGCGGGAGGTGTTGCAGCACCCGGCGGCGCTGGCGGCGCGGCGGGCGACGGCGCGGACGTGCCGTCAGCTGGCGCCCCGGACGGCGGACCGGCTGATCGCCGACCTGAAGGGTACGGAGCCGCTGCTGGCGTCGGTCCGGGCCGAGCGTGCGCGCGCCGCGCGGCCGGGGGCGCCGAGCCGGCGGACGCTGCAGGTGGCCGCGACGCTGTCGGCGGCGGCCGTGGTCGGCGGGCTGCTGGTGAGCGGGCCGGGTGCGGCGTACGCGTACAGCCCGGGGCCGGACGTGGTGAGCACCGCGGCGCAGACGCCGCTGGGGAGCATGACCAACCCGCAGGTGTTCCCGCGGCCGCAGGAGCAGAGCGTGGCCGGGAAGCCGGTCGCGGTGCCGGCGGCGGTGACGCTGGTGACCGCGCCGAAGGCGGACCACGGCGCGGTGGACGCCGTCCGCGAGGTGATGGGCGTGGCCGGGGCGACCTCGGTGACGCCGCAGGCGGACGCCGGGACGCCGGCCGCCGGCTCGCTGGTGGTGTACGTCGGCGGGGCCGCCGAGGGCGCGGACGGCGACACGGACCGGGTGTTGCGGGAGCTGACCGTGGCCGCGGGCGGCAAGGAGAGTGCGGCGCCGTCCACGGCCGGGATGCCGGCCGGGGGGTACGTGCTGTCGGCGGGCCAGCTGCCGGCCCAGGGCGGCGGGACGTACGGCGTGGTGGTGCTGGCCGGGGCGGACGCGACGGGCACCTTCTACGCGGCGCAGTCGCTGCGCCAGCTGCTGGCGGCGGTGCCGGCCGGGCAGGGGCAGGCGCCGGGCGCGGCCGGGCTGGGATTCCCGGGGATCACGCTGCGCGACTGGCCGTCGGGCGCGCCGGTGCGCGGGACGGCGGAGGCGTTCTACGGCACCCCGTGGAGCGCGCAGCAGCGGCTGGCGCAGGTGGACTTCCTCGGCCGGTCGAAGCAGAACTTCTACCTGTACGCCCCGGGTGACGACCCGTACCGGCTCTCCCGCTGGCGGGACGGCTACCCGCAGGCGCGGGCCGAGGAGCTGAAGGCGCTGGCCGCCCGGGCCCGGCAGAACCACGTCACGCTCGGCTACGCGATCGATCCGGGGCAGTCGCTCTGCTACAGCTCGGCCAAGGACGCCGACGCGCTGGTCGCCAAGCTGGACGGGCTGCGCAAGCTCGGCTTCACCGCGTTCCAGCTGCAGTTCCTGGACGTCTCGTACGACGAGTGGCACTGCGGCGACGACCGGTCCAAGTACGGCACCGGGCCGGCCGCCGCGGCCAAGGCGCAGGCCGAGCTGGTCGCCAAGGTGCAGGACCGGCTGATCGCGAAGAACCCGGGGCTGGCGCCGCTCTCCGTGGTGCCGACCGAGTACCACCAGCAGGGCGCCACGCCGTACCGCAAGGCGCTGGCGGCGGCGCTGCCGCAGGGCGTGCAGGTGGCGTGGAGCGGCGTCGGGGTGATCCCGGAGAAGATCACGGGCGCTCAGGCCGCCGAGACGGCCGGCCTGTACGGGCGGCCGCTGGTCACGATGGACAACTACCCCGTCAACGACGCCAATCCGGACCGGCTCTTCCTCGGCGCCTACACCGGGCGGGACGCGGAGGTGGCCACCAAGTCGGCGGTCATGCTGACCGGCGCGATGCAGCAGCCGGTCGCCTCCCGGATCGCGCTGGCCACCGCCGGCGACTTCGCGTGGAACCCGGCCGGGTACAAGCCGGAGGAGTCCTGGCAGGCCGCGCTGCGGTCGCTGGCCGGTCCGACCGGCGCGACCAGCACGCCCGCGGGGGCGGCGCTGGCGGCCGTCACGGCGCTGGCCGGCAACAGCTCGTCCTCGCCGCTGTCCAAGCAGGAGTCCGGCTACCTGGCCCCGCTGCTGGAGCGGTTCTGGGCGACCGCCGAGCCGAACGCGGGGGCCGCGCCGGACCTCACCAAGCTGATAGAGGCGGCGGCCCCGCTGCGGGACGCCTTCGCCGCGATGGCGGGTGCGCAGCAGACGCTGGCCGCCACCCAGGCCACCGCCCCGCTGGCCGCCGAGGCCGGCCCGTGGCTGGCCCCGCTGCGCGACTACGGCCTGGCCGGCCAGGCCGCGCTGGACATGCTGCTGGCGCAGCGCGGCGGCGACGGCGCGGCCGCCTGGAAGGCCCGGGTGGAGCTGAACAAGCTGCGCGAGCAGCTGGGCCAGAGCCCGGCGACGGTCGGCGCCGGGGTGCTCGGCCCGTTCCTGGAGCGTGCCGTCCGGGCCGCCGACAACTGGGCCGGCGTGGTCGGCGGCGGGGTCACCCCGACGACCACCCTCGGCACCGCGCACGACCACCTGCCGGCGCTGATGACCGACGGCGTGGCGGACACCTTCTACTGGAGCTCGGCGCCCCCGCAGCCCGGCGACTCGGTCGGCCTGGACCTCGGCGGCGGCCGCCCGGTCGGCAGCGTCACCGTGCTGATGGGCTCGTGGGGCAGCGGTCCGGACGGCGGGAGCGCGCTGGACGACTACATCCGCGACGGCGTGCTGGAGTACTCCACCGGCGAGGGCGGCTGGAAGCAGCTGGCCGTGGTGAAGAACCAGAAGAACATCACCGCCCAGCTGCCGGCCGGCGCCGTCGTCCGCTCGGTGCGGCTGCGGGCCACCGCCGCGCAGAAGACGGCCGTGGCGGTGCGCGAGTTCTCCGTGACGGCGCCGGACGAGGCCCCGGCCAGTGTGACCGGCGGTCCGGCCGCCCTGCCCGGCGCCTCGGCCGCCGCCGTGCTGGACGGCAACCCGGACACCGCCTACCGGGCGGCCACCGCGCCGACCGCCGGCGACGAGCCGCTCACCGTCGAGCTGGGCGCGGCCCGTCCGCTGGACCGGCTGACCGTCCTCACCGACCCGAACGTGCGGGCCTCGGCCACCGTGGCGCTGCGGCGGGCGGACGGCACCTGGGTGGACATCGGCACCGTCCAGCCGGGCTACAACGAGCTGCCGGCCGGCGGCCAGACCGCGGACGCGTTCCGGCTGACCTGGAAGCCGGGCGGGGAGCCGCCGGTGGTCAACCAGGTGATCCCCTGGTACGCGGACGTCCCGGCGGCCCGGCTCAGCCTGGCCGACGCGAGGCTCGACGTGGTGACCGGCGGGGCCGCGCCGGTGCAGGCCCGCGCGCTGGTCGAGGCGGGCCGGCCGGAGGGCGTGACCGGCGACCTGCGCACCGAGGTGCCGGCCGTCGCCAAGGGCCTGACCGTGGCCCCGGTGTCCGGGGTGACCGTGCCGCGCGGCGGCCGGGTGGGCGTGCCGCTGCAGGTCAGCGCCACGCCGGAGACCCCGTCCGGCACGTACCAGGTGCCGGTGCTGTTCGTGGCCGGCTCGACCACCGTCCGGCAGGTGCTCCAGGTGCACGTGGTGCCGCCGACCGGCGGGCCGGACCTGGCCATCACCGCGCAGGCGCGGTCCTCGGCGGACGAGACCTCGTCGTTCCCCGCCTCGGCGGTGGCGGACGGCGATCCGAAGACCCGCTGGTCCTCGCCGGCGAAGGACGACGCCTGGGTGCAGCTGGAGCTGCCGCAGGCCGCCCACCTGGGGTCGGCGGTGCTGCACTGGCAGACCGCGTACGCCTCGGCGTACAAGGTGCAGACCTCGGCGGACGGCGTCAGCTGGACCACCGTGGCGACGGTGGACGACGGCAAGGGCGGCAACGAGACGGTGCGCTTCGACGCACCGGGGGCGAAGTACCTGCGGGTGCAGGGCGTGGCCCGGGCCACCAAGTACGGCTACTCGCTCTGGGGCGTCGAGCTGTACGCCGTCACCCCGGCGGCCCCGCCGGCCGGGCAGCCCGGCCAGCCGGCCGCCCCGGCGGCGCCCCCGGCCACCACGCCCGGTACGACCGCGAAGCCGTAGCGCCGCCCCGGGGCCGTAGCGCCGCCCGGAGGCCGCCGCACCGCCGCCGAGCCGCGGCACGGCCCGGGGGCCGTGGCAGCACCGCCGCCAAGCGGCGGGGGGGGCCGCGACACCCCTGGGGGTGGGGGGGGGCCCGTCGTGGTGGGGCTGGTTGTGCGGGCCGTTCGCCCCCCCGGGCGGCCGCCGCACGCCCGCCGCCCCGCGGCCCGGCCCGGGGGCGGTGGCCCCCCCCCCCCCAAGCGGCGGGCCGCCGCGCTCCCCGGTGGGGTGCGCGGCGGCCCATGAGGCGTACCGGATGTCTGAGGGCAAGCCCTTGTGGAGCGGGTCAGGCGGAGAGCGGTTCGGGCTGCTCGCCGCGGCGGACGGGGGCGGGGTGGGCGGCGTGCGCCCGGCCGAGCGGCACCGTGTGCCCGGCGTCGGTATGGTCGTGGTGCTCGTACTCGCCCCACTGCGGGGCGCGCAGCTGGTCGGCTCCGCCGTACGGCTCCAGGTAGGGGCGCCAGCGCGGATCCTTGATCCCGGTGCCGATGATGCGCCAGGCCAGGCCGCTCGGCGGGGCGGGCGGGCGCTTCATCCGCCAGCCGAGTTCGGTGAGGTGGCGGTCGGCCTTGGTGTGGTTGCAGCGGCGGCAGGCCGCCACCACGTTGTCCCACCGGTGCTGGCCGCCCCGGCTGCGCGGGATGACGTGGTCGACGCTGGTGGCGGCGGCCCCGCAGTAGACGCAACGGCCGTGGTCGCGGGCGAACAGCGCCCGGCGGGTGAGCGGGACGGGCCCGCAGAACGGGACCCGGACGAAGCGGGTCAGACGGACGACGGACGGCGCCGGAAGGGCGCTGGTGGCGCTGTGCAGAGTGACTCCCGAGTCCTCCAGGCTGACCGCCTTGTGATTGAGGACCAGGATGAGTGCGCGGCGCATCGATACGACGCCGAGTGGCTCGTAGGACGCGTTGAGGACCAGGACATGCGGCACGGATGCCTCCTTGGACGCCTGCGGCGCGTGGCTCGCGCCGGGACGAGCGGTTCGACCACGCAACGGGTGCGTGATCTCCCCCAGTGTCGCCTTACGCCGTTGTACGGCGCCACCACTCCTGTGTAACGGACCCGACATGAACACCAGGTGTGGCTTCTGTCATACCCGGTATGCCCTGGCGACGTACGGGTTGCACCCGGGTACCCCTCCGGGGGACGACGGCGGGGCGGCGCGGGGGGCGGGCGGGGGGCGGCTCGGCCGGTCGGAGCAGCCGGGGCGGCGGGCGGCGGCGGGGCCGGCCGGAACGTCTCCGGGCCTGGTCGGAGCCCGGTCACCGGGCCCGGTCACGGCCCCGGTGCAGGGGCGGACCGGGGGCGCGCCGGGGCGTTGACGGGGCGTCCGGGCGGTTCGTGCGCGCCCGGCGGCGGCTCCTGCCCGGCCGCCCGTCGGCTCCCCGGAGTGGCCGGCGGGCGGTTCGGCGGCCGATAGGCTAAGGCGGACGGTCCGCAGGCCAGGGGCATGCTTCCGCGGCGGCGGGCTGTGCCACGCCCCCTGCAAGGAAGGTCCCGCACGTGTTCCGGTCCGGTGCCGTCGGCCTGCTGGCCGACGAGTCCACGACGCTCACGACCACGACGGGTCCGGCCGGGTCGCCGGCCCCGGCCCCCAGCCCGACGGCCCCCGCGCTGCCGCAGCTCGACCTCAGGATCCCGACCAGCGCGCAGGAGGTCAGCGACACCACCAAGCAGGCGGCCAGCTGGTTCGACTCGCACTGGCAGGAGTGGCTGGCCAGCGGGGTGCGGATCGTCTTCATCATCGTGCTGGCGCTGGTGCTGCGGGCCGTGGTGCGCAAGCTGATCACCCAGCTGATAGCGCGGATGATCAAGCCGAGCGAGGACGCCGACGAGCCCGGCCGGCTGGGCGGGCTGCTCGCCAACACCGGGGTGGTCAACCCCGAGCGGCGGCAGCAGCGCTCGGAGGCCATCGGCTCGGTGCTGCGCAGCGTCGCGTCGTTCACCATCCTGGGCACGGCCGCGCTGATGGTGCTGTCGGCGCTCGGGGTGAACCTGGCGCCGCTGCTGGCGAGCGCCGGTGTCGCCGGTGTGGCGATCGGTTTCGGCGCCCGCAACCTGGTCACCGACTTCCTCTCCGGGGTCTTCATGATCATGGAGGACCAGTACGGCGTCGGTGACGAGATCGACACCGGGGTGGCCACCGGCACCGTGCTGGAGGTCGGCCTGCGGGTGACCAAGCTGCGCGGCGCGAACGGCGAGATCTGGTACATCCGCAACGGCGAGGTGAAGCGGATCGCCAACATGAGCCAGGGCTGGTCGACCGCCTCGGTGGACGTCCAGGTCGGCTACAAGGAGGACCTCGTCCGGGTGGAGGAGCTGATCCACGAGACGGCCGAGGCGATGGCCAAGGAGTCTCCGTTCGACGAGCTGGTCTGGGCGCCGATGTCGGTCCTGGGCGTGGAGTCGGTGGCGGCGGACTCGGTGGTGCTGCGGGTCGAGGCCCGGACGGCGCCGGGCAAGTCGCTGAGCGTGGCGCGGGCGCTGCGCCAGCGACTGAAGACCGCGTTCGACCTGGCCGGGATCAAGGTCAAGGAGGAGGTCGCGCCGGCCGGCGGTGCCGCGGGTACCGGGACGGCCGCGACCGCGGTGGTGCTGGCGAGCGCCTCGGCGCCGACCGACGCCGCGCCGCCGTCCGCGCTGGCCGACCCGGCCTCGCCGCGCTACCTGGCGACCGCGCCGATACCGGCGCCGGTCAAGCCGGCCGACGACGCCGGGGCCAAGTCACCCTGACCCCGTACGGCCCGCGCCGGCGCAACAGGGCCTGACCGCGCACGGCCCGTGACCGCGCGCAGCCCCCGACCGCGCGCAGCCCCCGACCGCGCGGCCGCGGCGCTCCGCCGCAGTGCTCCGCCGCGAAAACGGACGAAAGCCCCGCCTCCCGCACCCGTGGGAGGCGGGGCTTCGTGCTGCCCGGTAACGCTTCGGCATCCACGGGCGGAAGGACCATTGACACCCTCCTGACGGGGACCGTACGGTCCTGTCTCAAGCGACTGGAAAGTTTCCTAACAGTTCGCCCGAGGCCCACCCGGCTGCCGTCCGACCTGCGGGAAGAGGAGGATTCTTCGCGTGACCAAGACCACCGCCAAGGCCCCCCTCGCCGGCACCCCCAGCCTGCTGCGGGCCATCAACGACCGCGCCGCCCTCGAACTGCTGCTGGAGAACGGCCCGCTCTCCCGCACCCAGATCGGCACCCTGACCGGGCTCTCCAAGCCCACCGCCTCCCAGCTGCTGGCCCGCCTGGAGGCGGCCGGCCTGGTCCTGCCGGTCGGCACCACGGCCGGCGGCCCCGGCCCCAACGCGCAGCTGTACCAGGTGAATCCGGCCGCCGGTCACGTCGCCGGGCTGGACGTCACCAACAGCCTCGTCCGGGTCGCGGTCGCCGACATCACCGGCACCACACTGGCCGAGCACGTCGTCCCGACCAAGGGCTGGCCGGCCGCGGAGACCGTCCCCCGGATCGCCGCCGCCGTCGCCGAGGCCGTCCGGGCGGCCGGGCTCGCCGAGCACGGCCTGCACGACGTCACGATCGGCGTCGGCGGCGCCCCCGACCCCCTCACCGGCAAGCTCCGCTACGCCTCCCACCTGCCCGGCTGGCACTCACCCCGGCTGGTCGAGGAGCTGTCCGAGGCGATCGGCGCGCCGGTGTCGATCGAGAACGACGTGAACCTCGCCGCCGTCGCCGAGCAGGCCTCCGGCGCGGCGCGCGGGTTCGAGGACTTCGTCCTGCTCTGGGCCGGTGACGGCACCGGCGCCGCGATCGTGATCGCCGGGCGCCTGCACCGCGGCTTCACCGGCGGCGCCGGGGAGGTCGGCTACATGCCGGTGCCCGGGGCGCCGGTCGTGCGGGACGCGCGCCGCCGCAAGGCCGGCGGGTTCCAGGAACTCGTCGGCGCACCCGCCGTCCGGGCCCTGGCCCGCGAGCACGGGCTCGGCGCGCCCACGGCCGAGGAGTCGATCGCCAAGGCCCTGGAGACCCCGGGCGCCGGCGACGAGTTCCTCACCGCCCTGGCCGGCCGGCTCGCCGTCGGGCTGGCCGTCATCGTCGCCGTCGTCGACCCCCAGCTGGTGGTCGTCTCCGGTGACGTACCGACCGCGGGCGGCGAACGGCTGCGCGCGCTCGTCGAGGAGGAACTGGCCCGGATCTCCATGGCCCGGCCGGAAGTCCGCAGCAGCACCCTGCCCGGCTCGCCCGTCCTGACCGGCGCGCTGCAACGCGCCCTGGCCACCGCCCGCGAGGCGGTCTTCTCCACCCACTGACGCTCCCGCCGGCACCCCGAAACGCACCTGCACCCACCTCTCCCCCAACCCAGAACGCGGGACCAGAGGCAATGACGCCTGCCCGCGCACCCCCAGGAGGACCTCGAAGTGCACGCCACCACCTCCCGCAGAGGCCGCCGCACGCTGGCCGCCGTCACCGGCAGCGCCGTCCTGGCCCTGCTCGCCACCGCCTGCACCGGCACCAACGACGCCGGCGGCAACGACGACTCGGCCTCCGGCAAGGACGTCACCATCACCTTCTGGCACGGCTGGAGCCAGGACTCCGAGGTGAAGGCGATCAACGACAACATCGCCGCCTTCGAGAAGGCCCACCCCAACATCCACGTCAAGGCCGTCGGCAACATCGCCGACGACAAGGTCAACCAGGCCCTGCGGGCCGGCGGCGACGACGCCCCGGACGTGGTCTCCTCCTTCACCACCAACAACGTCGGCATGTTCTGCTCGACGAAGGCCTTCGCCGACCTCAAGCCCTTCCTGCAGAAGAGCGGGATCGACGCCGCGAAGACCTTCCCGGCCGCGATGCTCAACTACACGCAGTTCCAGGGCAACCAGTGCTCGCTGCCGCTGCTCGGCGACGCCTTCGGCCTCTACTACAACAAGAAGGCCTTCGCCGCGGCCGGCATCACCGCCCCGCCGAAGACCTTCAGCGAGTTCGCCGAGGCCGCCACCAAGCTGACCGTCGCCGAGGGCGACGGCTACAAGCAGCTCGGCTTCATGCCGCTCTACCACGGCTACGAGTCCACCACCGAGCACTTCCTCGGCCAGTACGGACCGGGCTACTTCGACGGGTCCGGCAAGTCGACCGTCGCCTCCGACCCCAAGGTCGCCGCGATGCTCACCTGGCAGAAGGGCCTGGTCGACAAGCTCGGCGGCTACGACAAGCTGGAGAAGTACCGCGCCACCTTCGGCGAGGAGTTCAGCGCCAAGAACCCCTTCCACACCGGCCAGGTCGCGATGGCCATCGACGGCGAGTGGCGCACCGCCTCGCTCGCCGAGAACAAGCCCGACTTCGAGTGGGCCACCGCGCCGTTCCCCGTCCCGGACGACCAGGCCGCCACCTACGGCCGCGGCTACCAGACCGGCACCATCGTCGGCATCGCCAGCAGCAGCAAGAAGCAGTCCGCCGCCTGGGAGCTGGTCAAGTACCTGACCACCGACACCGACGCGGTCGTCTCCTTCGCCAACGCGATCCACAACGTGCCGAGCACCTTCGCCGCGCTCGACTCGCCGAAGCTGATCAGCGACCCGAACTTCAAGACCTTCCTGGACATCGCCAAAAACCCGAACTCCGGCACCACCCCGGCGAGCGTCAACGGCGGCGGCTACATCGTGTCGCTGCAGAACCTCGGCTACGACCACGAATCCGGCAAGCAGGCCGATCTCGCGGCCGGCCTCGCCGCCACCGCCAAGGAGATCGACGCCGCCATCGCCCAGGCGAAGTAGCGGAAACGGTCCACGGAGCTCCCATGTCACTCGCGTCCGCCACCCGCACGGGCACCGGAGCGGCCGGCCCGGCGGCGCCCTCCACGCAGCACCTGCTGCGCCGGAAGCGCCGCCGGGAGGCGGCCCGCACCCTCGCCTTCCTCTCCCCCTGGCTGATCGGCTTCGGCGTCTTCTTCCTCTACCCGCTGGTCTCCACCGCCTACTTCTCCTTCACGAAGTACAACGGCTTCGGCGCCCCCACCTTCAACGGCCTGAAGAACTGGGCCTACGTCTTCGACGGCTACCCGTCCTTCTGGCAGGGCCTGCGCAACACCCTGTGGCTGGTCGTCGTCATGGTGGGCCTGCGGGTGGCGTTCGGCCTCGGCATCGGGCTGCTGATCACCAGGGTCAGGACCGGCGTCGGGTTCTTCCGCACCGCGTTCTACCTGCCGTACCTGGCACCGCCGGTGGCCGCCACCGTCGCCTTCGCCTTCCTGCTCAACCCCGGCACCGGCCCGGTCAACCACCTCCTCGGCGAACTCGGGCTGCCCCAGCCCGGCTGGTTCGCCGACCCGGACTGGTCCAAGCCCGCGCTCACCATGCTCGCCATGTGGGGCGTCGGCGACCTGATGGTCATCTTCATGGCGTCCCTGCTGGACGTCCCCAAGGAGCAGTACGAGGCCGCGGAACTCGACGGCGCCGGCCCGTTCCAGCGGTTCCGGTACGTCACCCTGCCGAACATCTCCCCGATCATCATGTTCGCCGTGGTCACCGGGGTCATCCAGACCATGCAGTACTACACGCAGGCGATCGTCGCCGGGAAGGTCGCCGGCGGCATCGCGGGCAACTCCGGGCAGCAGTTCGAGCCCGGCTTCCCGCAGGGCTCCACCTGGACCCTGCCGCAGATGGTCTACAACCTCGGCTTCCAGCGCTTCGACTACGGCGCGGCGTGCGTCGTCGCCCTGGTGCTGTTCGCCATCTCGATGGCCGTCACCTCGATCCTGCTCCGCCGCAGGTCCGGCTTCCTGGCGAACGACGACTAGCGGCCCAGTGAGGACACGATCATGACTCTCAGCTCCACCCTCACCGCCGACGCGCCCGCGAAGGGACCCGTCCCCGGCACCTCCACCGGCGCCGCCCGCGCCGCCCGCCGCCGGGCCGTCCTCAACTGGGTGGCCGTGCACTCGCTGGCCGTCGCCGCCGCCCTCTTCTTCCTGCTGCCGTTCGTCTTCGCCTTCCTCACCTCGGTGATGAACGACAGCCAGGCGCTCACCACCGACTACTGGCCCACCTCGTGGGAGTGGGGCAACTACGCCGCGGTCTGGCGGACGCCCGGCTTCCTCACCTGGTGGCGCAACACCCTGCTGTACGCCGGCCTCGGCACCCTGCTGACCGTCGTCTCCAGCCTCCCGGTGGCCTACGCGCTCGCCAAGTTCCGCTTCCGCGGCCGCAACCTGGCCCTGATGGCGGTCATCGCCATGATGATGCTGCCGCCGCAGGTCACCGTCATCCCGATGTACCTGTTCTGGGCCAAGCAGCTCGGCCTCGGCGGCTCGCTCTGGCCGCTGATCATCCCGATGGCCTTCGGCGACGCCTTCTCGATCTTCCTGCTGCGCCAGTTCCTGCTGACCATCCCCAGGGAGTACCTCGAGGCGGCCCGGATCGACGGCTGCGGCGACCTGCGCACCCTGCTCAGGGTGGTGCTGCCGATGGCCAAGCCGGCCATCGCCGCCGTCGCGCTGTTCCAGTTCTTCTACTGCTGGAACGACTACTTCGGCCCGCAGATCTACGCCAGCAACAACCCCGGCGCCTGGACCCTCTCGTACGGCCTGGAGTCGTTCAAGGGCGCCCACCACACCAACTGGAACCTCACCATGGCCGCCACCCTGCTGGTGATGGCGCCGGTGATCGTCCTCTTCTTCTTCGCGCAGAGAGCCTTCATCGAAGGCGTGACACTGACAGGGGTCAAGGGCTGATGTCCTCACTCAAGCTGGCCATCGTCGGCGGCGGTTCGACCTACACCCCCGAGCTGATCGACGGCTTCGCCCGGCTGCGGGACACCCTGCCGATCGCCGAGCTGGTGCTCGTCGACCCGGCCGCCGACCGGCTGGAGCTGATCGGCGGCCTGGCCAGGCGGATCTTCGCCAAGCAGGGGCACGGCGCCGTGGTGACCACCACCACCGACGTCGAGGCGGGCGTCGCCGACGCCGACGCGGTGCTGCTGCAACTGCGGGTCGGCGGACAGGCCGCCCGCGACCGGGACGAGACCTGGCCGCTGGAATGCGGCTGCGTCGGCCAGGAGACCACCGGCGCCGGCGGCCTCGCCAAGGCGCTGCGCACCGTCCCCGTGGTGCTGGACATCGCCGAGAAGGTCCGCCGGACCAACCCCGAGGCCTGGATCGTCGACTTCACCAACCCCGTCGGCATCGTCACCCGCGCCCTGCGGAACGCCGGCCACAAGGCCGTCGGCCTGTGCAACGTCGCGATCGGCTTCCAACGGCGGTTCGCCGGGCACCTCGGCGTCGACCCGGAGCTGATCCGGCTCGACCACGTCGGCCTCAACCACCTCACCTGGGAGCGCGGGGTCACCCTGCTCGACGCGCCCGGCGCGACCACCGGGCGGGAGGTGCTGCCCGAGCTGCTGGGCTCGTTCGGCAAGGAGATCGCCGAGGACCTGCGCCTGCCGCAGCGGGTGATCGAGCACCTCGGCGTCGTCCCCTCCTACTACCTGCGCTACTTCTACCAGCACGACGTCGTGGTGGAGGAGCTCCGGGCCAAGGGCTCGCGGGCCGCCGAGGTCGCCGAGATCGAACGGCAGCTGCTCGCGATGTACGCCGACCCGGCGCTCGACACCAAGCCGGAGCTGCTCGGCAAGCGCGGCGGCGCGTTCTACTCCGAGGCGGCGGTGCAGCTCATCGCCGCGCTGCTGGGGACCGGCGGCGGCACGTCCGTGCAGGTCGTCAACACCCGCAACCACGGCGTGCTGCCGTTCCTGCCGGACGACGCCGTCATCGAGGTGCCGGCCGAGGTCGACGCGGCGGGCGTGCGCCCGCTGCCGCAGCGCCCCGTCGAACCGCTCTACGCCGGGCTGATCGCGAACGTCACCGCGTACGAGCACCTGGCCCTGGACGCCGCCCTGCGCGGCGGCCGCGCCCGCGTCTTCGACGCCCTGCTCGCCCACCCGCTGGTCGGCCAGATCGAACTCGCCGACCGGCTCACGGACCGGCTGCTCGCCCACAACCGCGAGCACCTCGCCTGGGCCTGACCCGCCCGGCCGCCCGGTCCGCGCCCCGCCCGCCGAGCCGCGAGGGGCGCGGACCGGGCCGCGAGGAGACCGACCACCCCCGGCCGGGGACCACGGCCGGGCCACGTACGAGCGCGGGGACCAGATGACCCACCAGCCCGAACCACTCCTGCCCGGCGTACTCGCCATCGACGCGGGCAACTCCAAGACCGACGTCGCCCTGGTCGGCGCCGACGGCACCGTCCACGGCACCGCCCGCGGCGGCGGCTTCGCCCCGCAGAAGATCGGCGGCGCGGCGGCCGTCGCCGGGCTCGCCCCGCTGGTCGAGGAGGCCGTCGCCGCCGCCGGCCTCTCCTTCCACAGCGGTGTGCTGACCAGCCACGTCAGCGCCTGCCTCGCCAACGCCGACCTCCCGGTGGAGGAGGAGGCCCTGCGCGCCGCCCTGGAGTCCCACCCGTGGGGCGTCAGCAACACCGTCGTCAACGACACCTTCGGCCTGCTCCGGGCCGGCACCGACGGCCCGCGCGGCGTCGCCGTCGTCTGCGGCGCCGGCATCAACTGCGTCGGCCTGCTCCCCGACGGCCGCACCGCGCGCTTCCCCGCCCTCGGCGAGCTCACCGGCGACTGGGGCGGCGGCAGCGGGCTCGCCGTCAACAGCATGTGGCACGCCGTCCGGGCGGAGGACGGCCGCGGCGGACCGACCGCGCTCGCCGGGGCCATCGCCGAGCACTTCGGCCTCCCCAGCACCGGCGCCGTCGCCGAGGCCGTCCACCTCGGGCAGCTGCCGTTCGCCCGGCTGCACGAGATCGTCCGGGTGCTGTTCACCGTCGCCGAGGCCGGGGACGAGGTCGCCCTGGAGCTGATCGACCGGCAGGCCGACGAGATCACCCGGCTCGCCGTCGTCGCGCTCCGACGGCTGCAGCTGCTGGACTCGCCGACCCCCGTGGTGCTGGGCGGCGGCGTGCTCGCCTCCCGGCAGCCGCTGCTGCTCGACAACCTGACGGCCCGGCTGGCCGCCGCGGCGCCGCTGGCGGAGCCGCGGGTCGTCGTCGCGCCGCCGGTGCTGGGCGCCGCCCTGCTGGGCCTCGACCACCTCGGCGCCGGCCCGGCCGCACAGGCCCGGCTCCGGGAGGCCTACGACCCGGCGCGCCGCGTGGCGGCGTAGCACCCCGCCTCCGTTCCCGCCGGGTCCGCACGCCCGGCGGGAACGGGAACCGGTGGTGGCGGGGGCCGTCGCCGCGCCCCGCCCCTCGGTCGTTCCGCCCCTCGGTCGTGCTACCCCTCGCTCGTCCAGCCCCGGGCCGTCCGCCAGGTGGGCGCGTCTGCCGAATCCCGGGTTCCTCTGCTGAGCTGCCCGGCATGGACGACTCACAGGGCGACCGGCGGCGTTGGCTGGTCCTCGCCGTCGGGATGTTCGCGATGACCTCCGGGTGCGCGTTCCAGTTCGGGCTGCCGTACCTCATCCCGGCGTTGCGGGACGAGGGGCTGTCGCTCTCCCGGGCCGGGATGCTGGCCGCCTGCCCGACCGTCGGGCTGGTGCTGACGCTCACCGCGTGGGGGGCCGCGGCCGACCGGTGGGGCGAGCGGTGGGTGCTGGCGTCCGGGCTGGGCATCGGCGGCCTGGTGCTGCTCGGGGCGACGGCGGTGCGGGGGACGGTCGCGCTCGGCGCGTGCTTCCTGCTGGCCGGCGCGGCCGGGGCGTCGGCGCACGCCTCCAGCGGGCGGCTGATCCTCGGCTGGTTCCCGGCGGAGCAGCGCGGGCTGGCGATGGGGCTGCGGCAGACCTCGCTGCCGCTGGGGGTCGCGGTGGCCGCACTGCTGCTGCCGCCGCTGGCCGGGCAGGGGCGGGGGACGGCGCTGGCGGTGCTGGGCGGGCTGAGCGTGGCGGCGGCGCTGCTGGTGGTGGGCGCCGTCCGGGATCCGGCGCGGGCCGGCGCCGGGACCGGCGAACGGGCCGGGAACCCCTACCGGACACCGGTGTTGTGGCGGCTGCACGGCGCGGCGACGCTGCTGGTGGTGCCGCAGTTCACGGTGTCGGTGTTCGCGCTGGTCTTCCTGGTGGACGAGCGCGGCTGGTCGCCGTCGGCGGCCGGACCGGTGCTGGCCTGCGTCCAGGTGGCCGGAGCGGGCGCGCGGTTGGCGGCCGGGCGGTGGTCGGACGTGGCCGGCAGCCGGGTCGGCCCGATGCGGCGGCTGGCCTGGACGGCGTCCGGGGTGCTGGCGGTCCTGGCGGCCGGCGCGTTCGCCGGCTCGGGGCTGGCGGTCGCGGCGCTGCTGGCGGCGGGCGTGCTGACGGTGTCCACCAACGGCCTGTCGTTCACGGCCGTCGCCGAGTACGCGGGTCCCGCCTGGGCCGGCCGGGCGCTCGGCGTGCACACCACGGTCCAGAACGCCGTCGCCGCCTGCGTCGGGCCGACGGCCGGCGCCCTGATCGCCACCGCCGGCTTCGGCTGGGCATACGCGGCCGCGGTCACCTTCCCCCTGGCAGCGGCCGCGGTGGTACCCACGCCGCACGAGAAGTCGGCCGGGCCGACTTCTGGTGTGGGGCGGGGTTGACCTCAAGCGTGCTTCAGGTTGTCTGATGGGGCTCGGCGGCGGCGCGTCGGTGTCGCCGTGGGAGTCGAGGAGGGTGCGCTCGTGGGTGACGTCCTGGTGGTGGGCGAGGTTTCGGCGGAGGTGCGGGCGGCGGTGACCGGGGTGGTGGCGGAGCTGGAGCAGGCGTTCAACGCGAAGGACCCGGTGGCGCTGGGCGAGCGGTTCGCCGAGGAGGCGTCCTGGACCAACGCGGTGGGCCGGCGGCTGGACGGCCGGGCGGCGATCACCGAGTCCAGCGCGCCGGCGATGCGGGGGTTCCTGCGCGACTCGTTCGCCCGGTACGAGGTGGTCAAGTTGTTGGAGATCGCGCCCGGGGTGATCGCGGTGAACGTCCGGCAGACGCCCACCGACGCGCAGGGCACACCCGTCGAGGGCCCGCACGGCGCGGCGCTGTACGTCGTCGCCCGGCGGGCGGACGGCTGGCGGATCGTGGCCGGCCAGAACAACGCGATCGACGAACCGTCCGCCGGGTGACGGGAGGCGGCCCCCGTCACGTCCAGGGGCGCTGGCCCGGCTCGCAGTGGTAGCAGCGGGCCACCAGGCCGTCGTGGTTGTACCACTCGTGGTCGCCGCAGTCCCGGCGGCCCTTGCGGGCGACGCCCCGGTCGACGAGGAACCACGGCAGGTGGGCGCGCAGCCGGGTGCGCAGGCGGTAACGGCCTGTTCGATTCATGGCGTGAGGTCGGTCTCTCGGTCGCTCAGGTGAGGCGGCGGGCCAGGGCCGGGGGGAGGGGGTAGGGGCGCTCGGGCGGGAGGAGGCGCTGGGCCTCGGCGGGGCGGCCGGCGCGGAGCAGCGCGGCGATCCTGCGGACCTGCGGGGTGAGGTCGGTGATCCCGGTGATCCACTCCTCCGCGTAGCCGCGGATCAGCGAGCGGCCGATGCCGACCTGGATGCTGTACTGGTTGAGCGCGGCGCCCCGCAGCGATCGTTCCGGGTCCCACTGGACGTGCACCTCGGCGCGGGCGACGGCGGCCGGGTCGGCGGTGGTGAGCACGGCGCGGGAGAGCGCCTCCTCCCAGCCCGCGCGGGTGATCCGGACGGCGAGGACGCGCTCCTGGCCAGGCTTCTGCGCCCAGTTGCTGCGGTGCATGAGCCAGCGGAAGGACGGCTTGATCCACGTCATCCGCCCGAACGAGAACGGCGGCACGAAGCGGCCCGCCGCCACCGCCGGGTCCGCCACCGCCGGGGCGTACGCCTGGTAGACGACGATGGTCCCGGCGTCGTGGTCGGCCCGGATCTCGCGCAGGCCCGCGCCCTTCTGCTGGTGCCGCATGGTCCGCCACCCTGCCGTGCGGCGTGCGCCGGCACAACCGGATTACGTCGCCGTGGCCCGCGCTCAGCGACGGGTGCGGGCGGCCGCCAACAGCGCGGGCACGGTGGCGAACTTGACCCGGGGCCGGCCGGACGCCTCGCCGAGGGCGCGTTCGGTGCGGTCGATGGCGCGCAGCTCCTTGAGCCCGACGGCGTCCGGGCGCCGGCTGCGGACCAGCCGGGCGAAGTCCTTGCCGGTGCCGGCCGGGTCGGGGATCAGGCCGGCCGCGGCGTCGTCCAGGAAGGCGTCGACGGTTTCCTGGGCGCAGGCCCGGTTGGCGCCGATCCCCCCGGAGGGGCCGCGCTTGGCCCAGCCGACCAGGTAGGTGCCGGGCAGGGGGCGGCCGGTGGCCGGGTCGAGCACCCGGCCGTCGCGGTGCGGGACGGCCGCGGCGTCCTCGTCGAAGGGCAGCCCCGGCACGGGCACGCCGCGGTAGCCGATGGACCGCACGACCAGACCCGCGGCGATGCTCTCCGGGCCGGACGCGACGCCCGTCACCCGGTCCTCGCCGGTGAGCGCGGTGGGCGTGGAGTGGAAGCGCAGCACGATCCGCCGGCCGGGGCGCGGCGGCCGGCCGAGGTCGACCGGCTGCAGCGGGAGCCCGGCGAGCAGCGCCGCCTTGGAGCCCGGGGCGGCCGCCTCGATCGCGGCCCGGACCTCCGGCCGGTCCTCGACCACCAGCTCGACGCCGGGGAGGTGTCGCAGGGCGAGGAACTCGGGCCTGGTCCAGGCGGCCTCCTCCGGTCCGCGCCGGGCGAGCAGCACCACCTCGCGGACCCGGCTGGCGCGCAGTGCGGCGAGGGCGTGGTCGGCGATGTCGGTGGCGGCGAGCCGGTCCGGGTCGAGCAGCAGGATCCGGGCGACGTCCACGGCGACGTTGCCGTTGCCGATCACGACGACCCGCTCGGCCGAGAGGTCGACGGCGTCGGCGGGCACGGTGGGGTCGGCGTTGTACCAGCCGACCAGGGTGGTGGCGGGGAGGCTGCCGGGGAGGTCCTCGCCGGGCAGGCCGAGCCGGCGGTCGGCGGCGGCGCCGACCGCGTAGACCACGGCGTGGTGGTGGGCGGCCAGCTCGGCGTGCGTCAGGTCGCGGCCGACCTCGACGTTGAGGTGGACGGTCAGGCGGGGGTGGTGGAAGACGGACGCGAAGCTCTCGGCGATCCGCTTGGTGGACTGGTGGTCGGGGGCGACGCCGTGCCGCAGCAGGCCGCCGGCCACCGGCAGCCGGTCGATCATGGTGATCTCGGCGCTCGTGGTGCGCAGCAGGGACTGGGCGGTGTAGCTCGCGGACGGGCCGGTGCCGACGATGGCGATGCGCGGCGTCCCGAGGGCGAGGCCGTTCGGCAGGCTGCGGGGGAAGCTGGGTTCGCCCCAGGCGTGGTCGTTGGGGTGGTCGCGGTAGTAGTCGCGGTTGAGGTCGCCGAAGACGGTGTCGGGCCCCGCGAGCCGGTCGACGGGGAAGACCGCGTCGACCGGGCAGGCGTCGGCGCAGGCGCCGCAGTCGATGCAGGCGGCCGGGTCGATGTACAGCATGTCGGTGGTGCCGAAGTCCGGCTCCCCGGGCGCGGGGTGGATGCAGTTGACCGGGCAGACGGCGACGCAGGAGGCGTCGTTGCAGCAGGTCCTGGTGATCGCGTAGGCCATGGCGGGGGTGGGGTCCTCGCTGGGTGGGGGTCGGGGCGTTCCGGGTGCGGTGGGTTCCAGGTGCGGCGGGGCGCGGCGGGGTGCGGCGGGGCGCGGCGGGCCGGGTCAGAGCATGTGGACGCGGCGGTAGACGGCCGCCGAGGCCTTGGTGAGCAGGCCGCACTCGGCGAGGAACGCCATCAGGTGGCGCGAGCTGGTGCGCATCATCGCCTTGCGGTGCTCGTTGGCGCGCACCTCGGCGACCGCGCGCTCGCGGTCGAGGCCGGCGGCCGCGTACACCCCCGGGTGCACCATGCTGCTGACGATGACGAAGGCGCCGGCCGCGATCCCGGTCGCGGCGGCCCGCCGGCGCGCGGGCGAGGCGCCGCGCATCCGCTCGCGGATCTGCTGCCGGGCGAACTTCATGTGCCGGGACTCCTCGACCACGTGGATCCGGGAGGTGCCGCGCACGATGTCGAGGACGTTCTCGCCGCGCATCCAGTCGCGCTGCATGACGTCGAGCACCTCCTCGGCCACCAGGATGCCGCCGTAGGCGAGTTCACCCCGGGCGGTGGCCTTGAAGAGGCGGCCGGCCTGGGCGATCACGGAGTTCGGCTTGTACTGGGGAACGCCCATCTTCTCGCAGGCACGGGCGAACATGATCGAGTGCCGGCACTCGTCGGCGATCTCGGTGAGGGCGAAGCGGAACTCGGCGTTGGCCGGGTTCTTCAGGTACTGGTCGCGCAGCACCATCTGCTGGAGGATCATCTCGAACCAGATGCCGGTGGTCATGATCGAGCAGACCTCGTGCCGGGTCAGTACGACCCGCTGCTCCTCGCTCATCTCGTCCCAGAGCCTGGTGCCGTACAGCGTGCTCCACTCCGGGTTGAGCCCGTAGTGGCCCGCGGGGAGCGGGGCGTCCCAGTCGATCTCTGTCGCCGGGTCGTAGGAGAGGGTCGCGGCCGAGTCGAGCAGC
The DNA here is from genome assembly GCF_042677465.1 of Kitasatospora sp. NPDC127111. Classification (NCBI taxonomy): domain Bacteria; kingdom Bacillati; phylum Actinomycetota; class Actinomycetes; order Kitasatosporales; family Streptomycetaceae; genus Kitasatospora; species Kitasatospora sp. NPDC127111. The sequence goes on along the minus strand of NZ_JBHXTG010000040.1, from coordinate 56,505 downwards.
CGCTTCGAGACGTCGTCGTCGGCCTCGGTGTGGCCGTGGATCGCTGCCGCCGCGCCGGTCCGGGTCATGGCTGCCTCCAGGTGCGTGCCCTGCGCGGGGTTCCCGCCCGCCCCGCTTATTAGACGGAGAGTACAATAAGAGCACCGGGTCGAGAACCCCTCGCGCGGCACCCTCGCGGCGGACGCACCCGCTCGCGGTGAAATCGCCGGGATTCCCTGCGAGGATCGGGGGGTGGACAGCCGACGATTCCCTTTCGTCGACAGCGCGGCCGGGGCCCTGCTCGACGCGGACGGCAGGATCACCCGCTGGACGCCGCAGGCCGAACGCCTGCTCGCGCTGCGCGCCGACCAGGTCTGCGGCCGACCCGTCCGGGAACTGCTCGCCGACCCGGCCACCTGGCCCGCGCTGCTGGCGGAGCGGGCCGCGGACGCCTGGTCCGGCCGGGCCGTGGTGCGCTCGGGGCGGGGTGAGGAGCTGAGGGTCGTCTTCCAGGTGCTCCCGCTCGCGGACGGCGGTGCGGCCCCGGCGGCCGGCGACGCCGGGGGCCGGTCCGACGCGAGCGACGGGCACGCGGCGGGCGCCGGCGCGCTGCCCGCAGGCGGTGGGGCCGCGCGGTACTTCGTGCTCGCCGCGCCCGCCGGCCTGGTCGCCCAGTGGCGCCAGGACCAGGCGTTCGCCCAGGAGCTGTTCCTCCAGGACCGGGTCGGCCTCGCCGTCTTCGACGACCGGCTGCGGCTGATCCGCACCAACACCCACCTGCTCCCCTACACCGGCCTCCCGCCCGACCTGCAGGGCCACCGCCTGGGCGACTTCCTCCAGCCCGACGACGCGAAGGCGGTCGAACGCCACCTGCACGAGGTGCTGGAGACCGGCCGGCCCCTGGTCCTGGCCGAGGAGCTGGTCCGGACGATCGAGGACCCGGGCACCGGCGCGGTGATGGCCGTCTCCGCGTTCCGGCTCCAGTCCCCCGAGGGGCACGCGATCGGCGTCACCGCGCTGTTCACCGACGTCACCGAACTCCACCGTTCGGGTGAACGCATGGCCGTGCTGCACCGCGCCACCGCGGCGGTCGGCGCCTCACTCTCCGTCGCCGGCACCGCCGAGGACCTCGCCGCCGTCCTCGCGCCCGGGCTGGCCGACCTGGCCGTGGTCGAGGTCGCCGAGGCGGTGTTCGGCGGCGAGGAGCCGGTCCCCGACCGGGACGGCCTGCTGCCGCTCCGCCGGGCGGCCGTCGCGGCGGGCACCGAGCACGCCCGGACCGCCGTGGCCGCCGAACCGCCCGGCGCGCGGCCGGCACCCGTCCTGGTCCCCGCCGACGGGCCGCCCACCGCCACCGACTCCCCCGCCGAGATGACCGCCCCGCTCCGGGCCCGCGGCGCCATGCTCGGCCGGGTCACCGTCCGCCGCGACCCGCACCGGCCGCCGTACGAGCCCGCCGACCTGGACCTGCTGCGCGAGATCGCCGCCCGCGCCGCCCTCGCCCTGGACAACGCCCGCCGCTACACCCGCGAGCGCCGCGCCGCCGTCGGCCTGCAGCGGAACCTGCTGCCGCCCTCGCAGACCGAGACCGCCGCCGTGAGCACCTCCAGCGTCTACCTGCCCACCGACACCGCCACCGGCATCGGCGGCGACTGGTTCGACGTGATCCCGCTCTCCTCCGCCCGGGTCGCCCTGGTCACCGGCGACGTCGTCGGCCACGGGCTGGAGGCCAGCGCCACCATGGGCCGGCTGCGCACCGCCGTCCGCACCCTCGCCGACCTCGACCTGGAGCCGGACGAGCTGCTGGTCCACCTCGACGACCTGGTCTCCCGGCTGCTGGTCGACCCCGGCGAGCCGGAAGCCGCCGGCGGGGCGGTGGACGGCGGCCCCGGTGGCCCCGGTGGCCCCGGCGGTCCCGGGGAGGGCCCCGGCGACGGCCCGGACGGGGCGTGGGCGGAGAGCGGTGCGTCGTGGGCCGGGGACGGGGCGTGGGCCGGGGAGGGGGCCGGGGAGGGGGCGTGGGCCGGGGAGGGGGCGTGGGCCGACGCCTGGGACGACACCGCCGGGTCCGCCGGACACCGTGCCACCGCCCACGGCGCCACCTGCGTGTACGCGGTGTACGACCCGGTGTCGCGGCGCTGCGCGGTCGCCTCCGCCGGCCACCCGCCGCCCGCCGTCGCCGCCCCCGACGGCACCGTCGAGTACGTGCCCGTGCAGCCGGGCCCGCCGCTGGGCGTCGGCGGCCTGCCGTTCGAGGTGGCCGAGGTCGAGGTGGCCCCCGGCAGCGTGCTCGCGCTCTACACGGACGGCCTGATCCACGGCTACGACGGCGACCTCGACGTGGGCATGGCCGAGCTGCGCCGCCGGCTCGCCCGGCCCGGCGCCACCACCGCGGCGCTGCCGGAACTCGGCCGCTCCCTGCTCGCCGACCGCCCCGCCCACCGGCTCGCCGACGACGTCACCCTGCTGCTCGCCCGCACCCGCGCCGTCCCGCCGGAGGCCATCGCCGTCTGGCCGGTGGACGCCGACCCGGCCGCCGTCGGCCTGGTCCGCGAACGGGCCGCCGAGCGGCTGCGCGCCTGGGGCCTGGAGGACCTGGTGTTCACCACCGAACTGGTGCTCAGCGAACTGGTCACCAACGCGATCCGGTACGCGGGCGGGCCGGTCGAGGTCCGGCTGGTCCGCGCCGAACGGCTGACCTGCGAGGTCTCCGACCCCAGCGCCACCCAGCCCCGGATGCGCCGCGCCCACCTCACCGACGAGGGCGGCCGCGGCCTCTACCTGGTCGCCCAGCTCACCAACCGCTGGGGCAGCCGCTACACCCGGCGAGGGAAGACCATCTGGGCCGAGCAGGAGCTGCCCTGAGGCGCGGGTCGGCTCTCCTCCGCCCCGCGCCCCGGTCCCGCCCGGGCCTGGTCCCACTCACGCCCGCTCCCGCTCAGGCCGGCCCCGCCTCATGCCCGGCCCCGCTTCACGCCCGACCCCGCTCAGACCCGCTCCCCGTCGGGCCCGCTGCCGCTCAGGCCCGGGCCCCCCTCACGCCCGGTAGGCCGCCGCGAAGACTCCCGGCAGGCGGGCCCACGAGGGCTCCGCCGCGAAGCGGGTGAGCCGGCGGCCGGTCAGGGCCGCGCTGCGGGCCGTCACGAACCACGGCGGCTTCGGGAAGAGCGCCCACTCGCCGCCCGCCACCGAGCGCGGGAACGGCCGGAACGGGCCCCGGACGACCGTCCGCTCCGGCCCGTCGATCAGCAGCGCGTTGTGCACCACGCCGATCCCGCTCTGCGCGTCGTCCACGGTGTGCCCGGGGAAGGCACCCCAGGGCGCGGTCGCGGTGAGGAAGCCGAGCGCCGTCCAGGCGTTGACGGCGATCGTCCCGTACCGCAGCGCGGCCAGCGCGCGGTCGAAGGCCGGGCCGAGACGCCGCAGCGTCGCCGGGTCGACCAGGACGTTGGCGCCGAGGGTGCCGGCCAGGTCGCGGTTGGCGGTCTCGACGGCCCGGTCGAGGAAGTCCGCGCCCGTCCCCGGCAGGGTCAGCACCCCGAGCACCGGCGCGAAGTACTCGGTGGTCGCCGGCGAGGCGTCTCCGCCGCCGTCACCGATTCCGTCACCGATTCCGTCGCCGATTCCGTCGCCGCGGCCGTCACCGAGGTCCAGCAGCAGCCGGGTGCCCTCGGCGCCCTGCCACTGCGCGCCCGGGTGGGCCGCCGCAGCGGCCAGCCGCTCGTCGCTGCCCGGGTACCAGGCGGGCCGGGCCGGGAGCCGCCGCAGCGCCGTCCGGAGCAGGCCGAGGAAGGCTTCGCGCTGCGGCCAGTCCGCGCTGACCAGCACCAGCTGCGAGGCGATGCAGTTGTGGCCGCTGTTGTGCAGGCGCTGGGTGACGATGTGCTCCGCCTGGTACGTGAGGTCGGCCTCGCTCCACTCCCCGGGGACCACGATGACCGGGGAGACGCCGCCGAGCTCGCTGGTCATCGGCTTGGCGAGGAGCGGCGTCCCGGCGGCCTTGCGGGCCCGGCCCTCCTCGCCGGGGCCGAAGGCCACCAGGTCGTGGGTGGCGAGGCTGCCGGTGATGTGGACGTGCGCGACGCCGGGGTGGTGGGCGAGGTAGCCGCCGACGTCACCGCCGCCGGAGACGATCCGCAGCACGCCGTACTCGACGAGCGGGGCGAGGGCGCGCCGGTAGACCGGCTCGAGGTCGCCGAGGACGGGGTTGAGCTTGAGGACGACCACGCGGTTGTGGGCGATGAGTTCGTACAGCACGTCGAGCGGCGCGATGGAGGTGATGTTGCCGGCGCCGAGGACGAGGCCGACGCCCGTCGTCCGCTCCGGCCGGAGCGCGCCGAGCCCGGCCTGCCGGCGCACGGTCTCCTCGTCGGCGCCCGGGGGCATCCACACCTCGGCGGTGAAGCCGTTCAGCAGCAGCCGGTCGTGGGCGCTGAGCGGGAGGACGGGGACGGTCACCCGCCCGCCGGGCGCCCGGCCGAACCGCGCGCCGTCCAGCGGGCTCCGGCCCGCCGCGACCGCGCGCAGCGAGCGGGCCAGCGCGTCCAGGGAGGTCAGCAGGGCGTACGGGCCGGACATCCACTCCTCGCCGGTCAGCGGCGAGCCCTCGGGGAGCAGCTTGATCCGGCTCGCCGTGCGCACCCAGTCCTCCGCCTCGGCGGCGACGGCGGCGTGGACGCGGCCCAGCAGGGCGATCCGCTCGGCGAGCGACGTCGCCGCCCACCGGCGCTCGCCGTCGGCGAGTTCGGTGAGCAGCGCGTCCAGGTCGGGCCTCGGGCCCGACTCCGGACCGGCGGGGGCGCTGCCTGCGGGGGTTGCGACGGTCATGGGGCCTCCCTCGATCACGGCCGCCCGGGCGGGCGGGCGGCGTCCTGCGGGACCGGGCTGTCGGGTGCTCGGGTCTGGGCGCTCGGGTCTGGGCGCTCGGGTCTGGGTGCTCGGGTCTGGTGTGCTCGCGGTCGGGCGCTCGCGGTCGGGCGCATTGGGTGCTCGCACAGGGTTCCCGGAACGGTCCCACGATGACGCACGCCCGGCCCCGGATGCCATGGGCGGCCGCCCCGGGTTGCCCCGGAGCGGACTGTGCGGCGGCACAGTTCCACCGGGGTCGGCGACGGGTACGGTGACCGCATGGGAACCCTGCCCGGCCCGGCCGAAACCTCGCCCCGCCCCGCCGACGTGACGCCCCGCCCCGCCGACGACTCCGTGCTGGACGACGTCTTCGCCGAGATCCTCGGCTCCGTCGAGGAGATCACCGACGAGACCGTCCGGAAGATCACCGAGGACGAGTCCGGCTACGTCGAGAACCAGCTCCCGCCGGACCTGCTCCGCGCCGTCGTCCGCGCCAACATCGAGGCCGTGCTGCGCACCGAGGCCGGCGGCCCGGACGGCGGCGACGAGACCGCCCGCTGGGCCGGGCGGGTCAAGGCCGAGCACGGCGTGCCGCTGCCGGCGCTGCTGCACGCCTTCCGGCTGGGCGGGTTGGAGATCTGGGAGTGGGCCATCGCCCGGGCCAACACCGGCGCGCAGGCCACCGCCCTGCTGCGCCGCTCCTCCGACTTCTGGGCCGTGCTCGACCGCTTCTCCACCGCCGCGACCGAGGCCTACCGCCAGGTCGCCGACGACCGGGAGCGGCAGCAGGAGGCGGCCCGCCGGATCATGCTGCTCGGCGTCTTCGAGGGCGCCGCGGCGGGCACCACCCGGGCGGCCGGCCTGCCGCGCGCCCTGGGCCTGCCGGAGCGCGCGGCGTTCCGCGTGGTCGTCGGCGAGCTCGCCCCCGACGGCACCGACCCGCTGCCCGGCGTCGCCGAGCGGCTGGCCGGCCTGCACGTCCCGTCCGTCTGGACGACCGAACTGGGTGAGCGGCTCGGCCTGCTCGCCCCCGTGAGCGAGGCCGACGCCGCGGCCGCGTTGCGCGCCCTCGACCGGTCCGCCGCCGGGCGGGTCGGCGTCAGCCGTCCGTTCGCCTCGCCGGCCGCCGCCCCGGAGGCCCTGCGGCAGGCCCGGATCGCCCTGGAGTGCGTGCCGCCGTCCGGCAGCGGCGTGCACCGCCACGGCTCCGCCCCGGTCGACGCGCTGCTCGCCGCCCACCCCGCGTCCGCCGCCGAACTGGCCGCCGACGTGCTGGGCCCGCTGCTCGCCACCGAGGACGGCGGCGCCGCCCTGCTCGACACCCTCGACGCCTGGTTCGCCGCCGACGGCTCCACCGCCGAGGCCGCCCGCCGCCTGCACTGCCACCGCAACACGGTGCTCTACCGCCTGGGCCGGATCGCCGACCTCACCGGCCGCACCCCGACCCGCCCGGTCGACGCCGCCGAGCTGCACACCGCCCTGCGCGCGAGGCGTTTGCGGCCCTGACCGCCGGTGTCCGGCCGTTGTCCCGGCGAACGGCCGCCTGTCATGATCCACACCATGCCCACCTTCTCCGCCCCCGACGGCACCCTGCTCTCCTACCGCGTGCACGGCGACGGCGAGCCGCTGGTCTGCCTCCCCGGCGGGCCCACCGACTCCGCCTACCTCGGTGAGCTCGGCGGCCTGTCCGCCCACCGCCGGCTGATCCTGCCGGACCCGCGCGGCACCGGCCGGTCCGCCGCTCCCGCGGACACCTCCTCGTACCGCTGCGACCGCCTGGTCGGCGACGTCGAGGCACTGCGCGCGCACCTGGGGCTCGACCGGTTCGACCTGCTCGCCCACTGCGCGGGCGCCAACCTGGCGGCGCGGTACGTGGCCCGGCACCCGGAGCGGGTCGGCCGGCTCGCCCTGATCACGCCCAGCAGCCGGGCGGTCGGCATCGCGGTCACGGGGGAGATGCGGCAGGAGGTCGCCCGACTGCGGGCGGGCGAGCCGTGGTTCCCGGCCGCCTCCGCCGCGCTGGCCGCGATCGTCGCGGGGACCGGCACCGACTGGGAGGCCATCGCCCCCTTCGCGTACGGGCGTTGGGACGCCGCCGCGCAGGCGCACCACGTGACGGCGCAGCCGGACAACCCGGAGGCGGTCGCGCTGTTCGGCGCCGACGGCGCCTTCGACCCGGCGGCGACCCGCGCGGCGCTCGCCGCCTGGCCGGGCCACGCACTGCTGCTCGCCGGGGAGTTCGAACTCAACAGCCCGCCGCCGGCCGTCGCCGAGTTCGCCGGACTGTTCGCCGCGGCCGCCTTCACCGTGCAGACGGGCGCGGGCCACAACCCGTGGGTGGACGACGCCGGGGCCTTCGTCGCGGCCACGGCGGCGTTCCTCAACGGCCGGCCTCCTGTGCCTACGATGGGACGGTGACGATGCATCAGACGGCCCAGTGGAGCGGCGCGACCGCACGCGGGGTGTACAAGGCCGAGGTGGACGAGTTGCGGGACGCGCTCGCGGACGCGGCGCGGGACGGCCACTGGAACCGCGTGTTCGAGCTGATCGCGTCCGCACCGCACTGGATCGGCGTCAACGACGCCCGCCTCGGCGGCCCGAGCGGCTACACGCCGCTCCACCAGGCGGCCTGGCACGGCGCGGACTCCGAGGTGGTCACCCGGCTGCTCGAACTCGGCGCCTGGCGCACCCTGCGCACCTCCTCCGGCGAGCGCGCCGTGGACATCGCGGCGGCGCGCGGCCACGTCCGGCTGCTCGACCTGCTCCGGCCCGTGGTGCACCACCCGCTGGGGGCCGGCACGGTCGCGCTGTTGGAGCGCCGCCTGCACGCGCTGATCGAGGAGGACAGCCACGGGCTGGTGGCGAAGCACCGGTTGAAGCTGCCCCCGGTGGAGATCCTGACCGAGCTGGCCGAGCCGAGGATGTGGGTCCCGGTGCCCGGGATGTACGGAGGCTTCAGCATCCGCCTGGAGGGCGAGGGGCTGGTCGTCGAGAGCTGGAGCCGGGTCGTCGGTGGCTCCGGCCGCCGCCACCGCATCACGCCCGACGCGACCACGCTCGTGGCGGAGGGCTTCGTCTGAGCCGCCCCGGGTGCGGCGGCGGCCTTGCCCGCCGCGCCTGCAAAAACGACGCTGCCGCGCCGTCCGGGAGTCGGACGGCGCGGCAGGCGCGGTGTTCGGGATCAGGCGGAGAAGTAGCCGATCAGGTCGGCGACCACGTCCGTGCTGCCCCACTGGTTGGCGAACGACACCCGTCCGTCCACCACCGGAACCATCACCAGGGCCGAGACGACCTCTCCCGGCCGGTAGTTGATGTTCGAGGCGTCCGGCCGGTCGGTCCCGTGCGGGTAGACCGTCAGGAAGCTGGTGTTGGTGGGCCAGACGACCGTGACGTTCATCAGCACCGAGGTGACGCCGGTCGCGGGCACGCCCTCGACCCCGGCCACCTTGAGGCTGACCACGTCGCCCGCCCCGCCCAGGGCACCGACGCGGGCGCCCTCGCCGGTGCGGGTGTCCATCAGCCGCACCAGGCCGGCCGCCGTGTAGGTGGCACCCGAGGCGGAGTAGTACCCGACGACGTCGACGCCGAGGTCGACCTCGCCCCAGGCGTTGTAGAGGTCCACCTTCCCGTCCGTCCCCACCGGAACGGTCACCAGGTTCGAGGCGTTCTGCCCCGCGGCGAAGTTGACGTTCGACGCGTCCGGCACGGCCTGGCCGTGCGGGTACGCCGTCACGTAACCGGTCCGCGTGGGGTTGACGGCCGTCACGCTCATCACGACCGCCGACACACCGGTGGCCGGAACGCCGGCCACCCCCGTCACCTTCAGCGGCACCACGCCGCCCCAGCCGAGCCGGCCGGCGGGCGCGCCGACGCCCGAGACGGTGTTCAGGATGCGCGCCGGGTTGACCGGGGTCAGCAGGGAGCCGGCGCCGCTGTCGGTGTAGTAGCCGGCCACGTCGACGCCGAGGTCGACCTCGCCCCACGCGTTGCGCAGGTCCACCTTGCCGTTCGCGAGCGGAACGGTCACCAGGTTCGGCACGTTCTGTCCGGCGGCGAAGCTGACGGTCGGCAGGTCGGGCACCGCCTGACCGCTCGGGTAGACCGAAACGGCGCTGCGCTGCGTCGGGTTGACGGCCGTCACGTTCATCACGACCGCGGTCACGCCGGTGGCCGGGATCCCGCCCGCGCCGGCGACCTGCAGCGTCACCACGCCGCCCTGGCCGACCCGGCCGGCGGGCGCGCCGACGCCCCAGACGGTGTTCAGGATGCGCGCCGGGGGCACCGGCACGAACCGGCCCTTCGTCGCCGTCGTGGCGGCGGTCACGGTGTACGCCTTGGTGAGGCCGCTCCCCGTCCCGCCGGTGTCGGGCTGGACGTCGTAGCTGCCCGGCTCCAGGCCGTTGGTGTCGACCAGGACGTGCAGCTCGGTGCCGTTGGCGCTGACCGAGACCGGCTTCATCAGCGGCTGGGTGCTGCTGTAGGTGCCGTTGCGCACCAGCTTCAGCTTCGTGCCCAGGGTGAGGCCGCTGCCGCGGACGACGGCCTGGGTCAGCGTGCCGGCCGCGCCGGTGGCGGGGCTGATCGAGCCCAGGGTCGAACGCGGCCAGCCGCCGGCGCACCCGGAGTAGTCGCAGACGCCCTGGAAGCTGTACTCGATCGGCGTCGCGGCCTTCGCCGGGCTGATGACCAGGAGGGCCTTGCCGGCGTCGGCGTTGTTGGTGGCCTGGCACCGGGCGCTGAACTCGACGTAGCTGCTGCCGCACTGGTACTGGTAGTCGTAGTTGTCCCACTTGGTCGGGCTGAACAGGTTGATCCGCGGCCGCTCGGTGTTGGTGGCGCTGGAAGTGCCGTAGACGTTGAAGTCCTGCAACGGCTTCATGTCGATCACGCCACAGTAGGCGGTCGCGGACTCCGTAAGCACGCCAGTCCGCAGCGCGAAGCCGTCCACCGAGAGCGGATGGGCGGCGCATTCCGGAGCCCATCCGTTGTCCGTGCCGACCTTCCAGGTGTCCACGAAGGTGCGGATGTTCTTGTCCTGGTACCCGGCGGCGAGCACCACCATGGTGTACGAGGTCGAACCGGTGACCTGGCAGTAGTTGCCGAACTGGTAGCAGACGCGCTTCCCGCTCGCGTCGACGATCTGCGACTGCCCGGACGCGCCGTACGCGTTCCCGAGCATCCGCGCGCTCAGCCAGAACTTGTCCGTGGCGTTGGCGCTGATCCGGACGCAGCGCACGTCCAGCGTCGAGGTCAGCTCCATCGGGAGCGACGGGCCGCCGACCGAGGTCGAATTCGGGGTCAGGCAGTTCGCGGTGGACGAGATGTCCCGCCGGGCCAGCTTGTAGCTGTCGCCCCAGTACGAGTTGACCAGCAGCGCGGTGTACGGCTGACCGGCCTGGAGCGCGCAGGTGAACGCCGAGCTCGGGCTGGTCGTGCACGCCACGTCGCCCCGCGCGTCGACCACCTGCAGCGAGGCGTTGAGCTTGTTCTGCGTGTTGGTGAAGTCGGCCACCTCCAGCGTCGAATGCTGGTCGGCCGGCAGGGCCAGGCAGGCCTGCTTCAGGTCCGCGGTGAGCGTGACCTCCGCACCCCAGGTGCCGTCGAGCCCGGTCCGCGGCCAGGCGGTGCAGCCCGCCGTCTCGCCGGTCCGGTGGATCACCAGCTGGTACGCCTGGTTCGGCGTGCCGGTCAGGACGGCGCGGAAGGGCGCGGTCCCGCTCAGCTTGCAGACCATGGCCGGGTATCCATCGTCCTCGCACTGCTTCACGCCGGCCGCGTCGTAGACGGTGACGGCGGCACTGGTACCGCCAGCCGGGGGCCGGTTGAGGAGGTAGACGCCGTTGCCGGTGACCGTCGGCAGGGTGCGGCAGGCCGCCTGGCCCGCCGCGCCGAAGGTGCCACCGGCCGGACCGGAGACCAGCCCGTTGTCGCTGGTCGCGGTGCAGCCGCGGGTCTCCTTCGTCGACCGGAAGGCCATCCCGAACGCGACACCGGCGGCGGTCCGGCTGTCGGCCACCCAGGTGTAGTCACCGGGCGTCAGGTCACAGCTGGGGCTGAGCGAACCGCAGCCCGCTACCTGTGAGCCGTCGGCCCTGAACAGCGCGCCGCCGACGGAGGTGTTGTCCACCGTGGCCGGGCCGTAGGCGTACGGGCCGGCCTCGGTCGCCCGGAGGATCCGGCAGCGGGCCGTCGCGGTCAGGTCCGGGGCGTACCCGAATGCCTGCGGCTCCACGGTGAGGCAGCCCTCGGGAGCCGAGAGCCGGGCAAGGGTGAGATCGTAGTTCAGCGCGTCGCCAGAGGACCGCTGCGCCGTCACCCGGAACGGCGCCGTCCCGGTGAGCCTGCAGAGCTCGAGGCCGGGGCTCCGGTCCGAATAGCACAATTCCTTGCCGGTGGCGTCGAAGACGTACTGGAAGGTGCCGCCGGGCGAGTAGCCGCGCAGCATGTCGCCGGCGGCAAGGTCCAGCGTGTAGCAGTCACCGGCCGAGCCGACCGACAGCGAACCGTGGAAGGTCTTGGGCGCACCCAGGCTGCTGTCGGCGGCGGTCACCGTCGTGCAGGTCGGGGTGGTGAGCAGCGGCAGGTACGACACCGAGACGCCGTTCGCCCAGGAGTCGTTGTTCCGGACCTGCAGCGTGTAGGTGCCCGCCTGGCTGGTGGCGCAGCGGAGCGGACCGTAGCCCTCGCAGGTCACCGCGGAGCCGTCCGGCGCGGTCAGCTGCGGATAGACCGACGAGTTGACCGCGACGGCCTGAACGAAGACCAGGTCCTTCGGCTGCGTCAGCGTGATCGTGAAGGCGGCGGATTTGTGCGGGTCGATCGCGCAGGTGGTCACCGTGCCCGGCGTCAGCGTCGCCGGGCAGGGGCCGGTCGGGCCCGCCTGCTGGAGCTCCCGGACAGCGGCCTCGTGCTCGGCCTTCGGGTCCGCGGTGGGCGCGGCCGTCGGCCCGGCGGCGGGCGCCGCACTCGGGCTGGCGGACGGGCCGGCGGACGGGCTGCCCGCGTCACCGCTTCCCGGCTGCGGCGAGCTCACCGCCGCGGGCGGAGCCTCCACGGCGGCCGCCGGATTGACCTGGCCCACCAGCGCGGCCACGACCGCGAGCAACAGGGCTCCCGGAGCGGCGATTCCGGCTCGTCGGTGTCTGTGTCGCACTCGTCTGCCGGACGGCAGCATCCTCATGCTTCCCCCCTTTGTTCAGGAATGCCCGACCCCCATGACGTCCAGAGGAGTTCGCAGGCAGCCGGAGTGTAGCGAGCCCCACCCACAGGACGATCACCGGCTCCGGTCCGAGGTGAGGGTGCCATGCCGGCTCCCCGGAGCGCGACGCAAATTCCGCGGGCGGCCCTTGCCCCAGTGCGAGCGTGGCGAGGCCCCGGGTTGGCCAGGGCCTCGCCACGCGTGTTCGTCCTCGGATCAGCTCGCCGGCCGGGACGACCGCCGGGTCAGGGCGCGTGCTCCTCGTACTTCAGCGTCCACTGCTGGTTGCCCTGCAACGCGGGGCAGTCCCAGATGCCGAGGCGAGTCCCCTGGGCGGTGGCGGGCGGTGGCCCAGCCGGGCAGTTCGAGGCACCTGCCACTTGGATTATCAGCGGCGACCGTCCGAGGGTTGTGGAAATTGACTTGAGCAAGCTCAAGAGCAGTCAGACTCTTTAATCCGCATGATGATGCTGGCCGGGCCGCCAACAACGTCAGAGGATTCACCGCGATCGACAGTCAAAGTCTTCGCACGAGGTACTCATCGCAAGATTAATTCCCTCGGACGCAATCAGTTCGCCAGAGGTGACCCTGGCGGCAACTGACCCACTCGAAAGAATGGCCGAGACACGGGTCTCACCGGGCAGTCGATGAGGCCGCCGCATGCCAGGACCTGGGGCAGGCTCGGCTGCACCCCAATCGTACGGGTGCGCGGCCGGGGAGCCGGCCGAGTCTCCGAGCCAGCCGAGCCTAGTCTCGAGATGAGGCCGGCAGGGCGCTTATCCGAAGTGGCAGCCAGTTCCGGAATCGTGTTCAGGAATTTGGTGATAGCAGCTGATCTATCGGTCCTGTGGCCGTCGCTGATCTTCTCGGCGAACAGCTCCATCCCGCCCTTCCCATCGGTGAAGACGACCGTTCCCTGGGGCCGGCTACCCTCCCCGGCCCTGGAGGCCAGGTTTGCGAGGGCTTCATCAATCTGCCTGGGGCAGTTATGCGCCTGGGGCAGTTATGCGTCATCAGGGGCGTGTCGCCTGCCAGCTTCACGTACTTGAGCCCGCCCACGGCGACCGGGCCGAACATGCCGGATCAGGCTTTTGCAACTAATAAGCTCGAAAAGGGCAGGGCCTGTAAGGCCCTGCCCTTTCAACGATATTCTGGCACGCCGAGTTGCCAGTAGGTCCTAGTCGGGGACGCTATCATTGCTAGCCGCGAACTTCATGATATCTCCAAGCACGGCTTCGACGTCGGTGGAGGACTCCGGCGCGGGCTCTACCCCGGGCCCTCGCTCCTCACGCTCGCCATTCATGTGCCCCCTGACCCAATTGATACAGGTCGGCCTGTCTCCGATTCCCGCCCGATAGAACTCTTCGAGGACCTTGCGAATCTCGGCGACAGGCAGTGCGCTCGCCGCCTCCATGAAGACCGGATGATGCACATCCGAGAGAACCTTCGGGTCAGTCGTGGGCGGTTCCGGATTGTCAGACACCCAGGTGTGGGCATAGATTCCACCCTGCTTAGGGTAGCTTGTACTGACCTGCCAGATTACGCCGCCATATCCGGTCGACCGGTTGATCGAAACCTTGAGACTATTGCTTGCGTAGCTGCCGGCCTCGCGGCGCCGATCATCGATGGAAAGCCATGCATTGTCGCCAAACTCAAGACTCTCCATCGCCCTGGAGATCAGCCGTTCTGCGTCACCTTCACTCTCTCCGTAGAGCCGCTCATCGCCGATTATGACGATAAGAATCATCTAGTCCTCCAGGGAGCCCTTTCCCTCGATCAGCTTGGAGGTCATACTACCGGTCACCGCCCTTCATCCAAACCCTGAGGGTATCGCCAGAAGGAAGAATGCGCTCCACAGATGCGATGCAATTTATCTCACCTTGAAGATCCACTCGGTGTTGCCGATCACGACATTGAGGTTTAGATTCTTGGCGCCATTCTTGAGGGCTTTCCGCATGATCCGTGCGAACCCTGTTTCAACATGGGCGGAAGTCTCGAACTTGGTTCCTGCGGGTTTGCCGAACTTCGTGGCCAGATGGGCGTCGATGTCCGACGACCATTTGGTGTAGCCGCTTTCCAGCTCGGTCGAGAGCTTCTCGATGCCGTTCTTACCGATGTAGAACGCCTGGCCTCTTGTCTTGTCACCCTTGACCCACGTGGGGAGCTCGTCGAAGAGAGTCTTCGGGTCGAGGCAGTTGTGGGTGAGCAGCGGGATGTCGCCTGCGAGTACGTGGTAGGTGTGCAGGTCGGCGACCGCGAGGTTGTAGGCCGGGGCAAGTCAGGGGCGTTTCAAAGTCCCGGTGATCATGTGAGCCTGCAGGTCACGGCTGTGCGGAGGTCCCCGGGTGGCCCGTCACGCATGCATCGAGGCTCCGGTTGAAGGGGCCCTGGCACCCCACCGAATCCAAGGGTGTGGCGCCAGGGCAATGTGGCTATTACCGGCTAGTCGTCAGGGTACTGGTTTTTCCATGTGACGCAGGTCGGGCGCTGACCGCCTGACGCGAGGAATTCCTTCACGGCCTCTCGAATGAGGCCGATGGGGATTTCGGTCTGGTCGGGAAATTTGGTCCAGTGTCCGGCAAGGTAGTATTCGGGGGCGTTTCTAGATTCCGCTGGTCCCGCAGTCACATAGTTCCCGCTGCGGTCCAGGAAGGACAGCACCCCGACTTGGAGCTCCTTGTCTACTCCGACCTGGAGTTCGTGGTCCGGCCATCCTGGCCTAAGCTGTTCCCGATCTAGATGGATGATTTGCGCCAGGTTTTCGTTCGCCGGTCCGTCCAGGAGTTCGTCAATCAGCACATCGACGTCCTCGACGGTATTTAGGTAGTCGGGATTTTCGATCCGGTCCCGCCTGTATCGGAGTTCAGCGCGCATCGGCATTTCAGCCAGGTCGCCCCTTCGTCTTGTGTGTTCCATAGAGCAAGAAATCCCATTCACCACTTCCGTCTGCTTTTGGAAAGTAGACGGTAAGACCCTTTTTGTCGCCGAGCAGGACGTCCAGGGTCTTGTCGCATCCTAGCGGCTGGCGGCACGGTCCGCCCGGAAAGTTGATCACCAGCTCGGCATCGTCGATGCCTTCCATCTCCATTTTGGCAACGAATTTTACCTCAAGGTCGGAGGCGCGCCCGCTAGTGACCCCCAATTTCTCTTTGGTGGTCGCCTTCACCCAGGCAATCAGTGCGGCCTCCTCCCGCTCCCTGCCACTTTCGAGATTGTCAATGATCTTGTCGCCGGCCCTTGCAAATCCCTTCGTCGCCCCCTTCCCCGGATATTCCGGGAGTCCGATCTTGGTCGCAATCGCGTTGATATTTTGTTGGGTGAATGGGGCAAAGCAGTCGACGTTGTGTACGAGTACCGGTGTTGCACCGGCCAGGACGTAGTAGGTGTGGACGTCCCGGATGGTTAGGTTATAGGCCGCCTCGAGACCCTTGCGATGCTGAACACTGGCGACCTTGGCAGTCGGCCCGCTCGGGGTGCGCAGGGTGTCGCCGTTGCTGAGGTCAGCGGCGTCGACCCACTTCTGGTCCTTTTCGACCCAGAACGGGTGGTGGTCGGTTGCGGTGAGGCTGCCAGTTCCGTTCTCACCCTGGATCTCGAGGTCGGTGAATTCCTGGTCATCTGGTGTGTAGATGACGGCCTCGACCGCCCGGGCCGCTGTCCTGCCGGTGAGCGGGTCGGTGGCCAGGACGGTGTCGCCAACCTTGACCGTCTCGATGGGCTTGCGGCTTCCGTCGCCCATGAGGACGCCGGTGCCGGCTGGGAAGCTGTTCTTCTTGCCGAACTGGCAGGCTCCGGAAACCGTGGAGTAGACCCGCTCCAGGAATTCGATGACCTTCTTGCCGATCGGTCCGGCGTTCTTCAGGATTTCCATCACCTTGGCGACGGCCTTGGCTTCGCCAATGATGGGGATCGCGCTGATGCAGGCGGCCTTGGCGTTCTCGACGTCGTGCTGGAGGCCGTACAGACCACAGTTGAGGAGGTCTGCTGCGGACGACCAGCCCGGTGGGAGCACCGCCCCTGCGACGTCGAGGACGCCGTGTGTGATGGCGAGGAGGATGCCCCGCGTATCGACGGGCTGGTAGTCGCGGTAGGGGTCGTCGAGCTCCTTGCTGAGCGCGGCCGCGATCTGCTTCTTCTGTTCCTCGGCTGCCTGTGTGGCGGCTTGCTGGGCCACCATGTCCTTCAGGAAGTCGGCGTTTAGCGCGGCCATCTCGGCCCGGTAGCGGTCCCACTCGGCAACCTTGGCGTTGTAGGCCAGGACGGCCTTTGCCGCTGCGACGGCTGCGGCGTCGGCGTCCTGATTGGCCGCTTCATAGGATGCCCGCGCCTGGGCGCTCGCCCGGTGGGCCGAGGCCGCGGCCCAGTTGGCCACGGTGGCGGAGGACTGTGCCTGCCGGGCGGAGTAGGTGGCCGAGGCGACCTGGCGGCGGGCGGTCGCCTCCGCGTCGGTTGCCGTCTTGGCAGCTGCCACGGCTTGGGCGGCGCCGGCTTCGGCGGCCTTGGCTTTCTCCTGGGCCTGTGCGGCGAAGCCGGCGGCCTTGCCTGCCGAGTCCGCGGCGGATGCGGCGGCGGTATTGGCCTCGTCGGTGGCGCCGGCGGCGACGGCCGCCGCCTGGGCCGCCTCAGAGGCGCTCTGCTGGGCGAGCGCGCTGGCGGCGTCGCCCTCCAGGAGCAGGCGCTCGATCTCGGCCTTGTGAGTGGCCGCGAGCGCGTCCTTGCGCTTGGCCGTGTACTGCCCGGTCTGCAGGAATGCCTGCAGTTGCTGTGGGGAACCCTGCAGGGCCGCCCGGGCCGCGGCTTCGAGTTCGGGGCCTGCGCCGTTGCGCAGTTGGGCGGCGCGCAGGATGTCGTCGCTGGTCTGGGCCTGCGCGTAGCCGGAGGCCATGAACTCGTGCAGGGCCTTTGGGGTTCCGGAGTTGATGGCGGCGCGGGCTGCTTCGTCGACCGCGCTGCCGGCTCCGTTGCGTGTCTGGGCGACGGCGAGGCGCAGGTCCGAGGCGGCGGCCTCGTACTGGCCGGTTGTAAGGAAGGCGGTAATGGCCTGGGCGTCACCCTTGGTGGCCTCGGTGGCGGCGGCTCGTACCGCGGCGATTTCGGAGTTCAGCGCGAGGCTGTTGACGCGTTCCCGCTCGTCTTGTTCGAGGGCTTGGCGGCGGTCGTTCTTGACGTAGTCGAGGACGGCCTGGTCCGAACCGGACAGGGCGTTGGCTGCGGCCTCCCTTGTCCATGGGCCGCCCGCGATCTTCATGGACAGCAGCGCGAGCTTGCGGCCGTCCGTGAGGATCTCGGCGTTGGACGTACCGGGCTGCGCCACCGCGGTCGCGAGGCGGTTAGCCTCGTCCTGGGCTGTGCGCAGGGTCTGGACGGCTTCGCCGACCTTGTTCTGGTCGTCGTCGTATGCGGCCCTGGCGTCGCGGGCCTTCTCGATACCGGCGGCGGTGCGGGCAGTGAGGTCCTCGGCTTCGGCGCGGTCCGCGAGGTCTCGGACCGTCTTGGCCTGCGCGACGGCGTCCTTAGTGGTCTGCGCCGCGTCGGCCGCCGCCTTGGCATTCGCTTTGGAGGCCGCGGTCGCGGTTGCGCTGTCGCCGGCATGCTGAGCAGCGTCATTGGCGGCCTGCGCCGCGGCACTCGCGTGCGCGGCGGCAGAGGTCATGAGCGCCTTAGCGTCGGAAACGGCCTGCTTGGCGTCCCGGACCAGGGCGCCAGCCGCCGTTGCGGCACGGCTGGCCTCCTGGGCGTGCCGCGAGGTGGAGGCGGCGGCCTGCTTGGCGCGGGCCGACTGGGCGGATGCCTTTCCGGCGTTGGCACCGGCCTGGGATGCCGAGGCCGCGGCGGCCTGGGCGTTCACACCAGCGCTGTTGGCCGCCTCGGAGGCCTTGTCGGCGTAGCCAAGGGAGATCTGGGCCCGGCCGAACGCACCCGTCGGGTTAACCGGGTCGTCAGGGATCGGCGGCTGCAGCTCCCCGTGATCGAGCCCATCGTAACCAAACCATTCAGCGGCTTGGGCCGCTGCCGAGGCAGCCTCGGCCGCCTCCCGCGCGGCCTTGGCCTTGCCCTGGTCATTGGCCGCCGCAGCAGCGGCACTGCGTGCGCGGGCGGCTGCCTGGGACGCAGCGGCGGCAGCCGCGGCAGCTTGAGCAGCGGCGCTGGCGGCAGTCCGGGCGGAGTTGGTGGCGGCCTTGGCCGCCTGGATGGCGACCTGAGCGGCTTCGCCGGCGCGGGCCGCCGCCTGCGCGGCACGGTCGGCGGCCGCTCCGGCGGCCTCGGTGTCGTTCTGCGAGGCCTGAGTCTCGGCTGCCGCGGCGGCCGCCGCCTGCTTGGCCAGCTCCGAGGACGCGAGCGCCTTCGCGGAGGCCTGCTTGGCCGCTTCGGTCTCGCGCACGGCCTGATAGGCGGCGTCCTTCGCCTGCTGCACCAGCTGGCTCACGTCGGCACGTTCGGCGTCACGCGCGTGAGCGACGTGCTGGCCCACCTCGAGGAAGTCCCGGACGTCCTCGATGGACCCGTTCAGGGCGAGTCTGGCGGCGGCCTGGGTGTTGGGTCCTCCAGTGCTGAGAATCTGAACGAGCCGAACGCGGTCGTCCGCTTCACGAGCCGTGTACTGGCCGTCGTTCAGGAAGTTGCGGATATCGTCGATCGACCCGTTGATCGCGGCCCGGCCGGCCTCCTGAACACCGCGGCCCGCACCGTTGCGCAGTTGGGCGGCCTGAAGTCGCTGGTCGGACTCCAGCGGCGCCTGCCATCCGGTGGCGAGGAAGGCCTGGAGGTCATCGGGGGTACCGTTGAGCGCCTTGGTCGCCGCGTCGCGTACGGCCTGGCCACCAAGGTCGTGGATCTGCGTGGCACTGAGCCGGTCGTCTGCCAGCTGTGCAGGCTTCAGGTCGGCGTCGAGGAACTTCCGCACATCGGCATCGCTGCCGAGAAGCGCGGCTTCGGCTGCAGCCTTGACCCCGGGGCCACCGTCCTTCCATATCTGGACTATCCGTCCACGGTCCGACTGCGGGACTGGCATAGGAGTTGAACCGGAGTCATCCGCCGCAACGGCAGGCGAGCTTCCTAGCCCGCCCGCCACGAGCGCAAGCGGCAGCATAAGCAGACCCAGCCGCGCAGGGAAGGACTGCCAGTGCCACCCCCTGCGCTGCACTATGTCCGAACTTTTCGTCACCAACGGCCTCTCATATTTACACGTACAGCCGGGTATTGCTAGCGGCGGAAGCCTATACGCCCGCAGAGGGCGAATAGTCCAGACCTAAAGTCAGCCCTCACGCAGGACGGAATGGTCGGACCACGGCCAAAATGTGTCAAAGTGTCAGCTAATTGGGCATCAAGCATGATTACGCTTGGGGACTCCCTGCGGATCCGTCTGGGCAGGTCAGAGGCCCTACATCGGCCCATGTGCAAGCCGGGCTTCCACTCCGAAGCAACTGAAGCCATGACCTAGACTTTGGTCGCAAATTACTGACGCACTGTCGATGCATCGTCCGATGCCGACGGGCATCGTCACCGACGCGTCCGGGCGCGGTGAGTCTCCGAGCGGTGAACTTCCAGCCGCTGACCGTTGGACGATTCCACCGAAACAAACTCTGAAAGAAGCGCTGATGAAGAAGCACGTACGCCGATGGCTCATAGCTGGTGCCAGTACCGCTGTGGCAGCTGCTCTCGGAACCTCCGCGGTGGCCGCCACTGACCCGGCCGCAACGGACACCACCGCTCCCCCGCCAGCTGTCGAGGACTTCGCATACCCCTTGGACTCGCCCTACCCGGCGCTGAGGCTCATCCGCGGTGACGGCCACATCATGCTGGCCGACTGCCACACAGCCACCCAGATCCAGATCTGGAGCCGCGCTCTCCCCCAGAGCATCGGCGAGCAGATCTGCTTCCGTGTCAGCGGAGCCACTGGCTATCTTGCCCTCCAGCTTCCCGAGACAACCATCATCCAGACTGCAGAGCGTCCGGTGCAGGCGACCCTCACCACGGACGGGACCTCCACCCCCGTCAGTATCCCCAAGAACACGATGCAGAACGTGGGACAAGCGCTCGGGCTCAAGCCGACCACACTCGTCGAACTGCGGATCACCGGCTGACGAGCCTAATCAGCTTCCATCCCGCTTGTAAGGCCCCACCATCACCCGAACAAGGCTCAAAGGATCTGGAGTGAAACACCGCATACGCGGCCTGCTCATAGCGCTCAGCGCAGTTGCCGGCCTCACAGTCGGCATGTCTGTGCTCGCTGCGGCCGACACCGCGCCGCCCTCGTCGGCGGCGGGTGACAACGCCACCGCTCCGCCCGCCGTCGAGGACTTCGGTTACCCCGGCGCCGAGGCGATCACCCGTGTCAAGCTGCTGCACGGCGACGGCGGCATCCTGCTGGTTGACTGCGCCAAGCCCTCGCAGATCCAGCTGTGGACCCGTGCGCCCGGGAACCCGGGTAACAAGGTGTGCTTCGCGGCCCCGGCTGCGACCGGTTGGCTGACGCTGCAGTTGCCGGACCTGTTCGCCGTACAGACAGCCGGGCGTTCAGTGCGCGCCGAACTGACCACTGCGGGCGCCACAAAGAGCCTCGACATCCCCACTAATGGATTCATGGGCATCGGCGAGGGCCTCGGCCAGGCTCCCGCCACGGTCGTCGAACTGCGCATCACCGGCTGACCGGCCCGAGCCCTCGACCCATAGGAACTCATCACCATGCTGAACAGACTCTCCCGCACCCGGCGGGCGGGCGTGCTGGCCGCCGCCTTGGCCGCCGGCACGCTGACCACCTTCACCCCGGCCGACGCCGTAGCCGGTGACCTGGCCTCCGCTGACGACTATGCGTTCACCGCCCGAATCGTCATTGGCGACAATGTGCGTGCCTGCACAGGCGCGCTGGTCGATCCGTATTGGGTGATCACCACCGCCAGTTGCTTCGCCGACGACCCCGGCCAGCCGCAGTCGCTCGCCACCGGCGCCCCGAAGTGGAAGACCACCGCCACGATCGGGCGCACCGACCTCACCACCAGTGCCGGGACCACTGTCGAGATCACCGGGCTGGTGCCCCGTCAGGACCGCGACCTCGTCATGGCCCGCCTCGCCAACCCCGTCACGGGCATCGCCCCGCTCCAGCTGGCCACCTCTGTGCCTGCGGCCGGTGAAAGCCTGCGCCTGCCGGGTTACGGCCGCACCAAGACGGAGTGGGCGCCGCTCAAGCTGCACTCCGGCACTTTCACCCTCGATGCGGTCAAGCCCTCTGGTATAGACATTACCGGCACGAATGGCGCCGCCGTCTGCAAGGGCGACACCGGTGCGCCCGCCCTACGCGAGGTTGACGGCAAGGCCGAACTGGTGGCCGTCGCGTCCCGTTCCTGGCAGGGCGGCTGCCTCGGCACCCCCGCCACCGAAGCCCGCACCGGCGCCACCGCTAGCCGGGTGGACGACATCGGTCAGTGGATCACCAAGACACGCC
Source organism: Kitasatospora sp. NPDC127111 (assembly GCF_042677465.1). Lineage (NCBI taxonomy): Bacteria > Bacillati > Actinomycetota > Actinomycetes > Kitasatosporales > Streptomycetaceae > Kitasatospora > Kitasatospora sp. NPDC127111. Next base: position 35,038 of record NZ_JBHXTG010000040.1, on the reverse strand, counting down.
ACTCCACCCCGTCCGGGACGACCGTCAGCTCCTCGCCCTACACCGCCGTCGACCCGGCCAACGGACACCTGGTCACCTTCGTCCAGGACAACAACAACCACCTGTGGTCGGTCGACCTTCAGGGCGAAGGCTGGACCGACCTGGGGGCCTACGCCGCCGCCCGGCCGACCACGATCGTCAACCCGGCCGACAACCACGTCATGGTGTACGTCAACGGTCAGAACAACCTGCTCTGGTCCTACGACCGCAACACCGGAAACTGGACCCGGTTCGACCCCACCGCCGCCAGCACCGTGCTGGCTGCCGACGCCGTGCCGCGCACGATCGTCGACCCGGCCAACGGACACCTGGTGACCTTCGTCCGTGACACCGCCAACCACCTGTGGTCCGTCGACCCCCAGGGCGAAGGCTGGCACGACT
>NZ_JBHXTG010000040.1:30974-34520 GCF_042677465.1 Kitasatospora sp. NPDC127111 | reverse complement strand
ATCGTCGACCCGGCCAACGGACACCTGGTGACCTTCGTCCGTGACACCGCCAACCACCTGTGGTCCGTCGACCCCCAGGGCGAAGGCTGGCACGACTACGGCGCATTCGCCGCGGGCGACCCCGTCCCGGTGACCAACCCCAACGACGGCCACACCGTTGTCTACGTCAACGGCCCGGACAACCGGCTCTACTCGATCGACCGCATCAGCGGCAGGCAGGTCCGGTTCGACCCGACCACCTCGGGCACCGTCATGGCCCCCGGCTCCGCCCCGGTGACCGTCGTCGACCCCGCCAACGGGCACTTCACCACCTTCATCCGCGACACCGCCAACCACCTGTGGTCCGTCGACCCGCTCGGCCCCGGCTGGCGCGACTGGGGCGCCAAGGCCGCCACCGACCCCTTCGCCATCGTCAACCCCGCCGACAACCACGCCCTGATTTACCTCAACGGACCCAACAACCAGCTCCACTCCCTCGACTACACCACCAGCACCTGGACCCCCTTCATCGCCACCCCCGCCGGCACCGTCCTCGCCACCGACACCAGCCCCCACACGGTCGTCGACCCCACCACCGGGCACCTGATCACCTTCGTCCGCGACACCAACAACACCCTGTGGTCCGTCGACCCGGGCCTCCCCAGCTCCCCCTGGTTCCGCTACGAAGGCGGCCCCTCCGCACCATGACCCACAGATAGGTCCCCTTGGCACAGAAGGACCGGCCCTGCAACAAGCTGGGCCGGTCCTTCTGTACTGGTGGCCTACCGACAGACGAGGAGCCGGGTGGCGGGGGAGTACCGCTCTGCCACCCGCATGCTCAGGCCTTCACACGAGCGCGGCAGCCTCATAGCCGGGAGGCGAGGCACTGGCGACCGACGACCGGTGCACGGAGTGCGGTACCGGCAGTACCAGAGATGTCTGCCGAGCAGCGAGCGTCCCTGCGCCGTCAACAGCAACTCATGCGGCTGAATCCACGCCGAGTGGTACCTGCCAGCGCTGTGTCTGCCGACCAGACTGCACACCGAGGTTGACCAACTTGATCGACCAGTCGATGGGCCACCAGGAGCGCCGCCCGCGTCCCGTTCCAACTTGTCCCTATGCAGCACGCGGACGCTGAGGGGCATCAGCGGATGAGCTGTCCCGCCTCCGCCGGACGCCTGCAGTGCCGCTCAAGAAGGCCAGCATGGGAGCGATCCTCGTCTGCCGCTCGCCGACCCCGCACCCAGTCCCGTCGGTCCGGCGAAGATCTGCACCCAGCACACCATCACGATCGCCCCCGAGGCCGGAGCCCAGCACCACTAAGCCCTGGCCTACGGCAGTCCGGACTGGCAACGCGTGTACTTCAGGCTCCGCAACAGCGTCGAGCACTTCAACGGATACGCGAAAGACCCGATCAGCGAGGCCATCGAGCTCTCCGGTCGGCGACGCATCCGGGGCATCGCCGCCCAACCCTCCCCTCCTGGCGTTCCAGCTCGCCCACGCCAACAGAAGGAAGATCGACCGCTGGCTCGAGACCCTCCCCGTCGACGACCAGCCACCACGCCGTCGACCAACCCGACGGCGCAAAACCAAGCCTCTCGGCACCTGGATTCCCACCAGCCACCTCGAACAAGCGGTCTGAGGCAACACCGGAACGGCCAACCAGGCCCTGGCCTGCCCACAAGCGGCCACAGCACCCCTAAGCAGGCGGGACGCTCCTGCTTCATCGGCACGAACGCCGAAAACGGTGCTTCCCTCAGCGACTTCCGTCACTGTGGGAAGCACCGTCTCATCGGTACTTCATTGTGCGCGAGGGGGGAGTTGAACCCCCACGCCCTTTCGGGCACTGGAACCTGAATCCAGCGCGTCTGCCTATTCCGCCACCCGCGCATCTGGGTGATGGGGAAAAGCTTAGCGCATGCGCGGGGGTGCTTCGGACCAGGTGGGTGGGGGTGGGTGGATCAGCCGGTGATGCGGTCGAGGATCCAGTCGATCAGGACGGGCGAGATGTGGCTGTGCTCGGTGTTGTCGGTGTCGAAGGCGACCTCGTCGAGGTGGCCGTCGGCGAGGTCGGCGTCGGTGATGGAGAGGGTCGGGTTGACGGGCCACTGCACCGGGTCGAAGTTCAGCGCCGCCGCGCTGACGGCCGGCACGAAGGTGCCGCTGCGGTGGTCGTCGGCGATCTTGGCCTTCAGGGCGTCGGCGACCTTGCCGAAGGAGTCCATGGTGCCGCCGGGCGCGCTGTCGAGCGCCGGGACCTCGGTGGTGGTGGAGCGGCGGAGCGCGAGACCGAGGTGCATGCCGCCGATCCGCTGCTTCTCGCCCCGCTCGGGCTGGAAGCGGGCGGTCGCGCTGGCGATCAGGGCCTGCCAGTCGAACGCCACCTCGCCGGCGGGCAGCGGGAGGCCGATGCCGTCGCGCCGCCCGTTGGAGACGCCGAGCAGGCGGGGGCGGCGGGGGAAGTTGCCGACCCGCGCGAGGTCGTCGAGGAACTCCTTCCGGAGCGGGCTGGACGTGGCCACTGGGCCCGAGTACTTGGAGTTCTCCACCCAGGCCCAGAGCAGCTGCTGGGCGGCCTCGCTGCGGATCAGGTCGGCCTGCTTGGCCCCGGACGGCCCCGGCGGGGTGAAGTCCTCGAAGAAGTAGGCCATCTGCTGGAGGATCAGCGGGATCCAGGCGCCGTTGTGCGGGGAGTCGTACGAGAGGTAGGTGGCGGTCTGGTGGTCGATCCCGTCGCTCTCCATCTTGGCGAGCGCGTAGCGGGTGACGATACCGCCCATGCTCACACCGCCCACGGTCAGCGGCGCGTCGCCGACCCGCTCGGCGACCGCGCGCATGACGGCGGCGGTCACCGTCTCGGCGTTGGTCTGGATGCGGGTGTGCCGCTCGTCGAAGCCGATCAGGATGACGTCGATGCCGTGCTGACGCAGCTGGTCGAAGAAGCCGGGCTTGCCGTCGTACGGGGTGTTGAAGTACCCGAACAGGCCGGGGAGGTCGCTCGGGCCGTAGTTGAAGCCATCGGCGAAGAGGAACGGCCGCTTGAGGCCGAACTTCGGGTTCGCGAGGTAGACGGCCGCCTCACCGTAGGGGAGCTCCCAGGTGATGTCGGGGTCGCGACGGGCGTCGCCCTCGGCGGCCCTGGGGGTGGTGAACCAGACCTCCGGGGAGAGGGAGGCCCCCAGCTCGGCCAGTTCGGCCTCGCTGGGCTGGCTCTCGCCACCCTTGAGGGTCAGGTCGACGTCGATCCGTGCTTCCTGCGCCATGCGTAACCACCTCTGTCGTTGCGAACAGGGATCATTCGTGCGCGCAGAGTGAAGGTATCGGTTCGGTTACGGAGATCGCCAGGGTGAGGCGGCAGGTGGTCGGAAGTGTTCGCGTTCGACCGATATCGACTGGAGTTGACGGCTCAGGAGGGGAGCGGGAAGTCCCCGGACCGGATGCCGGCGAGGAAGGAGTCCCAGGAGGTGGCGGGGAAGAGGAGGGCCGGGCCGGCGGGGTCCTTGGAGTCACGCACCGGGACGAGGCTGACGGATCCGAGGGCCACCTCGATGCAGTCGCCGCCGTTGC
>NZ_JBHXTG010000040.1:0-30874 GCF_042677465.1 Kitasatospora sp. NPDC127111 | reverse complement strand
GAAGAGGAGGGCCGGGCCGGCGGGGTCCTTGGAGTCACGCACCGGGACGAGGCTGACGGATCCGAGGGCCACCTCGATGCAGTCGCCGCCGTTGCCGCCGCTGTAGCTGCTCTTGAACCAAGTCGCACCAGTGAGATCAATTGTCGTCGCCATGAACCCCTCCACAGGTGGCCTATGCCGAGAACTCACCGGCCCGGATACCGGCAACAAAAGCCTGCCAGGCCACGGCCGGGAAGACCAGGGAGGGGCCGCCAGGATCCTTGGAGTCACGCACCGGGACGACGCCGGGGAATCCGGGGGCCACCTCGATGCAGTCGCCGCCGTTGCTTCCGCTGTAGCTGCTCTTCCGCCAGGCGGCGGCTGCGAGCTTGCTCCTCGTCATCCCTGAACCCTTCCAGCGCGTCAGCGATCAGCGCGAGCGAGTCCCTCACCGAGAGCGCCGACCCGCGGAGCCGATCATAACTTTGCTGGTGACCGGACACGATTGCTGCAACGTCACAGGGATGACCGCGATCGAGGCTCTCCGAGTAGACCCACCGCTGGCCGTCGCGCATCTCAAGCAGAACCATCGACTTGTCGACGACTGTCTGACACTGCCAGAACGGAACGACCTGTATGACAACGTTCTCGAAGCGGACAACAGCGAGCAAGTGCTCCATCTGACGTCTCATTACCGCAGGCCCGCCAACGACGTTTCGCAGGGCACTCTCGTCCAGTAGCGCCAACAGCAGCGGACCACCGTCAACGAGGAACCGCTCCTGCCGCCCCAGCCTCGCGGCCGTCCGCTCCTCCACCAGCTGGGGATTACCTGCAGCGTCACCGGTTGCGAACAATGCCCGCGCATACTCCCGGCATTGCAGCAGCCCGTGCATGAAGTTGTACTGAAAGACCCTGATGGCGACCGCCTCGGCCTCCATGTCCGCGTGGTCGCGGAACCAGTCCGGATGCTCGACCTCGGCCTCCCAGTCGACCCGGTCCCAGAGTCGCTTCAGCAGCCCGCCGGTCTTCAGCACCCGGTCGGCATCCTCGACCGAGTCGCCCGGCATGCGCCGCTTTCCGCTCTCGTACCGGGTGATGTTGGTGCGGCTGCAGTGCAGGAGCTTGCCGAGCTCCTCCTGCGTGTAATCGAGCATCTCACGGTAGAACCGCAGCTCTTCCCCGAACATCACGGCCGAACTCGCCGTCGGCCCCTGCTTCGCCCGCCGGTGTGCCACGCCGACTCCCCTCACGTGCCGCATGCGGTGGGTACTTCGAATCGGCCGTCACCGTACCTCCACAGCCTGATGATTGATACCGGAACGCGATCCTTTGCTTGCGCAGCGTGACGCCTCGCGCCCCTGCCGCAAGCCGCTTCCGCTCCCCCGTCGCACACCCCCGGAGGTGGCCCCGTCATGCCCAGGAACTGCGCCAACCGCCGCCCGCGCGAGTTCGCGGCCCGGCTCGACTCCCGGCCCGCCTCCACGCCGCTCGCCCGGCTCATGCTGCGCGCCTACCTGGCCGGACTGCCGCGCGGCGAACGGTTCGCGGACGTCGCCGAGTTGCTGCTCGGGGAGCTGTTCGCCAACGCCGTGCAGCACAGTGACGCGCCTCGGGATCGCATGGTGGAGGTGCGCTTCGCGGTGAGCTCCGACCGGCTCCGGATCGAGGTGCACGACGCGGGCACCGGCCGGCCGTCGCTCCGCGCCTCGGCCGACGACGAGGAGCGCGGGCGTGGCCTCTTCCTCGTCAACGCGCTGGCGGAGAACTGGGGTTGCTGCCCACGCGCGGGTGGGGTCGGCAAGTTCGTCTGGGCGCTGGTCGCCCCCGCGCCCGGGTTGACCGAGCTCGCGTTCGGCGCGGCCCTGAACGTCGTCGCCGTGTGAGGTGACGACGCGGCCGGCGCATTTCGCAGGACGAGCGGGGTGGCGGCAGCTCCACGCCGTCACCCCGCTCAGCCGTCGCTCTTGATGATCTTCATGGTCAGGTGCGAGTCGACCCGGGTGACGGCCGGCAGGCCCATCATCCGGGCCGTGAGGAAGCTCTCGTACGCCGCGTGGTCGGCCACCGCGACGCGGACGAAGTAGTCGGGGCGGCCGAAGAGACGGCGGAACTCGACCACCTCCTCGTAGGAGGCCACCGTCGACTCGAACTCCTCGACCGTCTGGAGGTCGTTGACGCCGATCTCGACCGCGACCACCACCTCGAAGCCGCGACCGGCGGCGGCCGGATCGATGCGGGCGCGGTACCCGGCGATGATCCCGGCGTCCTCCAGCCGTTTGACCCGGCGCAGGCAGGGCGGCGGGGTGAGGCCGACCCGCTTCGCCAGCTCCACGTTGGTCAGCCGCCCGTCCTGGCGCAGGTGGAACAAGATTTCACGATCAATGGCATCGAGTGATTCTTTGTTGCTCATCAGGCGACTCCCGGGCAATATTTGGAAACCATATTACCTGGAATTCGTCCTAGAATTTCCCGTATGACCGCTTCACCCGCCGGGACGCTCACGCGCCCGGACACCCCACCACCCGCACCGTCCTCCCCCGCCCCCGCCTCACGGGCCGACCTGGCCGCCGCGCTCCGGGACTCCAGCTCGGTCGGCCTGGGCCTCTTCCCGCTCGGCATCGCGTTCGGCGTGCTCGTCGTCCACGCCGGCCTGAGCTGGTGGTGGGCCACCGCGTTCACCGCCCTCGTCTACGCCGGGTCGCTGGAGTTCCTGCTCGTGGGGCTGGTCGTCGCCGTCACCCCGCTCGCGCAGATCGCGCTCACCGCGTTCCTGGTGAACTTCCGGCACGTCTTCTACGCGCTGTCGTTCCCGCTGCACCGGGTCGGCGGGCGGCTCGGCAAGGCGTACAGCACCTTCGGCATGACCGACGAGGCCTACGCGCTGACCACCGGGCCCGACGCCCGGTCGTGGAGCGGCCGACGGATCATCTGGCTCCAGGTGCTCTGCCAGGCCTACTGGGTGGTCGGCGGTACGGCCGGCGCGCTGTTCGGGGCGCTGGTGCCGGCCCGGCTGGTCGGCCTGGACTTCGCGCTGACCGCGCTGTTCGTCGTCCTGACCGTGGACGCCTACCGGGCCCGGCGCGACGTTCCCACCCCGGCCCTGGCGCTGGTCTGCGCACTGGCCGCGCGTTTCGCCGTCCCCGAGCAGATGCTGCTCGCCGCGACCGGCCTGTTCACCGCCGGACTTCTCGCCCGGCACGCCGTCGCGAAGCACCGCGCTCCCGCCGCCCACCGCACGCCCACCACCGAGGAGCCGGCCCGTGCCTGACACGCCCTACCTGCTCGCCGCCATCGGCGTCTCGACCGCCGTCACCTGGGGGCTGCGCGCGCTCCCGTTCGCCGCCCTCGCCCCGCTGCGGGCCAGCGCCGTGCTCCACTACCTCGGCGCGCGCATGCCGGTCGGCGTGATGGTGATCCTCACCGTGTACTCGCTGCGCGACCTTCCCCTGGGCAACCCGCCGCACGCCGCGCCCGCGCTGCTCGCCCTGGCCGCCACGCTCGGCCTGCACCTGTGGCGCCGCAACGCCGTGCTGAGCATCCTGGGCGGCACCGCCGTCCACGTCGCCCTCGCCAGCACGCTGTTCACCCACCCCTGACCCGCGCCGCCCCCTCGCCGGCCGTGACCGGTGCTACTCCCCGCTGATCGCCCCCGGCCCGGCCGGGTGGGCAGGCGGCTCGACGGGCATCGCCGACCACGGCGGCACCGGCATCTCGGCACTGAGCACCAGCAGGGGCCGACCGTCGCGGCTCCACACGTCCGGGTGCAGGCCACCGCTGTAGAAGGTGATCCCGTCCGGCGCGTGCAGCACCTCGACCGGCCAGTCGTCCGCGCCGAACTGCACGATGACGTTCTCGCCCGCCGGCACGGTGTACTCGGTCGCCCAGGGCTCGAAGACCAGTTCCAGCGGCTTCTCCTGGGCGTGGACGAGCAGCCTGGTCCCACGCTCGGGCGCCTGCCCCTGTGCGTGTCCCTGTGCCTGTCCCTCCGCCATCCCGGCCCCCTGCCGCTCCGACCGCGCCGTCCGCCGTCCTCCCCGGCATCCTCGCAGGCCGGCCCCGGTATCCGTCCACCGACGCCCCCGCCTGGCGGGCCGGGACCGTCCGCTACGGGGCCGCCGCCTCCGGGGTGGCGCGCCACGGCGGGCTGTCGAACGTGGTGGTCGTCGTTCTCGGCAGCGGACACCCCGTCACGGCAGCAGATTCAACGCGGCGCAGTGCGCGGGCTTCACCACCGTGAGGTGTCGCCGGTCGAGGGTCGCGACCCGCTCCACGCCGAACCGCTCGGCTACGGCGATCACGGAGGCGTCGGTTGACCCGAGCGGGAAGTCGGCGTACTGGCGCACAAGTTCCGCCGTGCGTGGCGCGAACTCGCCCGGGCACAACCGCCGAACGGGCGGGCGCGAACGGGGAGCACCCCGCCGCCTCCGCGCCAACTTCCCCCCAAGGTGGGGTTTGGCTCAACCGGTCGGCGTGCGCGTGCCGATGCCCCGTCCGACGCGAGTCCCGGCCGGGGCGGCGGAGCTGAGGGCCGCCGCCCCGAACACCGGCCTCGCGCACGACGCGACGGCCCGCAGCCGGCCTCAACGGTCCAGCGCGACGGCGTTCTTGGCGCGCTCGACCGACTCCTCCGCCGCCGGGCCACCGGGGTTCTCGGTGGCGAGGGCCTGGTTGAGGGCGACGAAGGGACGCATCCGCTCCTCGTACCGCGCGTACGCCGTGCGGTGGTCCGCCCCGGCGGCCGCGGCCCGGGCGAGTTCGTCGGCCAGCAGGTGGGCGCCGACCAGGGCGAGGCTGGTGCCCTGGCCGGAGTACGCCGAGGCGCAGTAGCCGGCGTCGCCGAGCAGGACGGCGCGGCCGGCGGACCAGCGCTCCATGCGGACCTGGGCCATCGCGTCGGCGTAGAAGTCCGACGCGCCGTGCAGCGCCGCCAGCAGCCGGGTCGTCTCCCAGCGCAGCGCCGACATCCGTTCCGCGACCAGCTCCCGGCTGCGCTCGACGTCCCGCTCGGCCGGCTCCTCGCTCTGCCAGCCGAAGCAGACCCGCAACTCGCTGTTGCCGCGCACCGGGTAGATGCCGTAGCCGGCCTCGCCGTCGCGCTGCCAGACCTGCCAGTCCTCCAGGCCGAGGAAGTTGTCGGTGCTGAAGATCGCGAGGTGGCTGCCGAGGTGGTGCAGGAACCGCTCCTCGGGGCCGAAGGCGAGCTTGCGCACCCGGGAGTGCAGGCCGTCCGCGCCGACCACCAGGTCGAAGGTGCGGGGCCGCCCGTGCTGGAAGGTGACGTGGACGCCGTGCTCGTCCTCGCGCAGTGCGGTGATGGCGTCGCCGTAGACGAACTCGGCCTCGTCCGCAACGAGTTCGGTGAGCATCGCGACGAGGTCCTCGCGCAGCAGCTCGACGTCCTCGTTGTCGAGCCGGCCGCCGCTGTAGGTGGCCTCGGTGGAGCGGTGCACCTCGTGGCCGTCGGCGTCGAGGAGGGACATGCCGCGCATCCGGGTGCGGACGGCGTGGACCTGCTCGGTCAGGCCCATCCGCGCGATGACCTCGACGGCGGCGCCGCGGATGTCGACCGCCTGGCCGCCGCTGCGCGGGCCGGGCGCGAGCTCGACCACGGTGACGGCGAAGCCGTTGCGGTGCAGGTGGTGGGCCAGGGCCGTCCCGGCGATTCCGGCACCGGAGACGAGGACGTTCGGCATGTTCCGCATGTTCCGCATGGTGGGCTCCCCCAGGGTCGTGCTTGTCGGGTCGGTGTCTGTACGCTGTAAGCGCCCTGAATGTACGGCGTACATCCAGAGCCTCGCAAGCCGCTCACCAGCCCATTCAGCCCAGAACTGTGCTAGGACAGCAGGCCCGGAAGCGGCGATCCCGCTGGTAGGGTCTGAGCTAGTACAGGACCAGCCGCCCGCGAAAAAATCCCCCGAGGAGCCCGCCGCATGGCACCGGAGACGGACCCGCCCTTCCAGCGCATCGCCGCCGACCTGCGCCGGCGCATCACCAGCGGGGAGCTGGCCCCGGGCTCGCGCGTGCCCTCGACCCGGCGGCTCGCGCGGGACTGGGGCGTCGCCCTGGCGACCGCCACCAAGGCGCTGACCGTGCTGCGGTTCGAGGGGCTGGTGGAGGCCCTGCCCCGGGTCGGCACCGTGGTGGCCGCCGGCGCCGAGCCCGCTCCCGGGACCGCCCCCACCGCCGACGCCGCCCCCGCGCGCGTCGAGCACCGTGAACCCATCGCACCCGACGAACCCGCCGCCCCCCACGAACCCGCCGCCCCCGACGGCGAGTTGACCCGCGAGCGGATCGTCCGCGCGGCCCTGGAACTGGCCGACGCCGAGGGGCTGGGCGCCCTGTCCATGCGCGCCGTCGCCGCCCGGCTCGGGGTCTCCGCGATGGCCACCTACCGGTACGTCACCAGCAAGGACGAGCTCGTCCTGCTGACCGCCGACGCGGCCTTCGGCGAGGCGCCGGCCTACCCCGCCGAGCCGCCCGCCGGCTGGCGGGCCCGGCTGGAGTTGAGCGCCCGCACGCTCTGGGCGCTGTACCGCCGCCACCCGTGGCTGGCCCAGCTCAGCCCGGTCACCCGGCCGCTGGTGCTGCCCAACCTGATGACGCACGCCGAGTGGGCGCTCGCCGCCCTGGAGGGCCACGGACTGGACGCCGTGACCGTGCTGGACACCCATGTGCTGCTGTACAGCTACATCGAGGGCATCGCGGTCAACCTGGAGCGCGAGACCCAGGCCCAGGCCGCCACCGGCCTCACCGAGGACGAGTGGATGGACACCCGGAGCTCCGCCCTCGGCGCGCTCGCCGCCTCGGGCCGCTACCCCGCGTTCGCCCGGCTGACGGCGGAGCTGACGGACGGCTACGACCTGGACCTGGACGCCCTGTTCGAGTACGGCCTGGCCAACCTGCTGGACGGCCTCGCCACCCGCCTCACGCCCTAGCCTCCCGCCTCACGTCCCGGCGGCCACCCGCCTCACGCCCTAGCCTCCCGCCTCACGTCCTGGCCACCCGCCTGCCGCGCCCCCGCCTGCCCCGCCCCCGACTCCCGCCCCCGGAACGCCCGCCGGTACTCGCGCGGCGCCACGCCCACCCGGGAGACGAAGGCGGGCCGCAGCGACACCGCCGAGCCGAAGCCGCAGCGGACGGCGACGGCGTCGACCGGCAGGTCCGTCTCCTCCAGCAGGCGCTGCGCCGTGAGCACCCGCTGCTCCAGCAGCCAGCGCAGCGGCGTGGTGCCGGTCGCCTCCACGAAGCGGCGGGCGAACGAGCGCTCCGACATCAGCGCCACCCCGGCCATCCGGCGGACCGTCCACGGGGTGTCGAGCGCGGCCAGGATCTCGGCCCGGGCGCGCGCCAGCGGGTCGTCCACCGCGGCCTCGGGGACGGGGGACGGGATGAACTGGGCCTGGCCGCCGGTGCGGAACGGCGCAGTGACCATGGCGCGGGCGATGACGGCGGCAACCTGCTGGCCGTGGGCGGCGCGGACCAGGTGCAGGCAGAGGTCGATGCCCGCCGCCACCCCGGCGGAGGTCCAGATGCCCTCCTCGCCGGTGAACAGCACCTCCGGCCGGACGTCCACCGCCGGGTGGCGGCGGGCGAGTTCGGCGGCGAGCGCCCAGTGGGTGGTGGCCGTCCGGCCGTCCAGCAGACCGGCCTCGGCGAGCACGAAGGCGCCCGCGCAGAGCGAGGCGACGGTGACGCCCTGCGCGTGGGCGGCGCGCAACGCGTCGAGCACGGCCGGGTCGCGCTGCTCGCGCACGTCCTCCATTCCCGGCACGACGACCACGTCGCAGTCCGCGAGCGCGTCCAGCCCGAAGTCCGGCACCCGTTCCAGGCCGCCGCCGAGCCGCAACCGTGCCCCCTCCGCCCCGCAGACCCGCAGCTCGAAGGGGGGCAGCCCGGGCCTGGTGGCCCGGTTCGCCCACACCTCGCCGATCACCGCGTAGTCGAACGCCCGCACCCCGTCGAAGATCAGGCAACCCACCGTCCGCATGGCAGGATCGTATCGATGGGTGGCTGCGGCGCCCATCACGGCCGGTCGCCCGGCCGCCGCAGGATGGACGCATGACGAACACCAGTGCATTCGACGCCCCGCTCACCCTCGACTCCGACGCCGTCCTGGTCGTCATCGACGTCCAGAAGGGCTTCGAGGACTACGCGTTCTGGGGCGAGCGCGACAACCCCGGGGCCGAGCAGCGGATCGGCGAGCTGATCACGGCCTGGGAGACCACCGGGCGGCCGATCGTGACGGTCCAGCACGCCTCCGCGGCCGGCCCGCTGGTGGCCGGCACCCCGGGGTACGAGCTGAAGGACTTCGTGGCGGCGGTCAAGCCCGACCTGCACATCACCAAGACCGTCAACAGCGCCTTCTACGGCACCCCGGACCTGCACGCCTGGCTCCAGGCGCGGGGCGCCCGGCAGGTCGTGATCGTCGGGATCATCACCAACGTGTGCAACGAGACCACCGCCCGGATGGCCGGCAACCTCGGCTACGACGCGATCTTCCCGGTCGACGCGATGCACGCCTTCGACATGACCGGCCCCGACGGCGTGACCGTCCCCGCCGCCGAACTCGCCCGCGCCACCGCCACGGTGCTGCACGCGATGCGGTTCGCCAAGGTGGTCACCACCGAGGCCGTGCTCACGGCGGCGGGCGCCGGTCAGCCGGCGATCGCCTGAGCCTGCGGGATCAGCCGAAGAGCGCGCGATAGGCGGTGCCCTCCTCCGCGTTGAGCAGCACGAGATCGCGGCCCGGTCCCGGCCCGGTGGCCACCTCCCGGAGCCGGGCCAGGGCCGCTGCCTCGCTGGGGAGTTCGAGCCCGAGGGCGGCGGCGGCCGCGTCCCGCTCGGCGAGCAGGCCGGGCTCGTCCTCCAGGTACCACTCGGCCGCCTCGGCACTCTCCTCCACGGTGAACTTCCGGCAGTCCCGCCACCACGGGACGGCCAGCAACAGCCGGATCAGCTCCGGCAGGCCGATCGCCACCAGCGCGGCGCCGCCCTCGGAGTCGGCGTAGAGGACGGGTCGTTCATCGCCGCCCTCCCCGCAGAGGAAGTACGTACCGCCTGCCCCGTCCCCGGCGATCGGCTCCAGCGACTCACCGGACGCGAGGACGACCTCCTCCACGTGCTCGGTGCCGTCGAGGTCGAAGTCGGAGGTGCAGCGCAGGAATTCCTCGGCGGCCTCGGTGGAGCGGACGGTGGCGAGCAGCGCATGCGACATGCCCTCCACCTTAGGGTCCGCCGCTGACGGGCGGCCCTCAGCCCACCCGCTCGGCGAGGAACCGCTCCCAGGTCCGGCGGCCCGTCTCGGCGCCCGCGAGGGTCAGGTTGTCGCCGGCCCGGTAGGCGCGGCCGACCTTGCCGGGGACGCGGACCGGCAGCATCGGCCGGCTCTTGCCGCGCGCCCTGAGGTAGCCGCGGACCAGCTCGGCCATCGGGTACACCGTCGGGCCGGCCAGGTCCGGGACGCGGCCGGCCGGGTCGTCCAGCGCCAGTTCGACCAGCCGGGCCGCCACGTCGCGGGAGTCGACCGGCTGCCAGCGGATCCCGCCGGGGGCCGGCACGAGCGGGAGCTTCGCCATCCCGGCCGCCACCTTCAGCGCCAGGTCGTGGAACTGGGCGGCGCGCAGCGTGGTGTACGGCAGGCCGGAGCCCTCGACGGCCCGCTCGGCGCCCAGCTTGGCGCGGAAGTAGCCGAGCGGGACCCGGTCCGCGCCGATCACGGAGATGTGGACGAGGTGCCGCACCCCGGCGCGCCGCGCGGCGCGCACCAGGTTGGCGGTGGCCACGTCGTCGCCCTTGGGGCCGCCGGCCAGGTGCAGCACGGTCCCGACACCCGCCACCGCGGCGTCGGTGCCCTCGTCCTGGAGCAGGTCGCCGGTCACGTAGCTGACGCCGTCCGCCGCCGGGCGGGCGTTGCGGGTGAGCACCCGGACGTCGCGGCCGGCCGCGCGCAGCAGCGGGAGGACGTGGCTGCCGAGGGTGCCGGTGCCGCCGGTCACGAGGACGGGGGCGTTCGTCCCGGGCTCGTTCGTCGCGGTCGCCTTCGGCCCGGGCTCGTTGGTCCCGGTCGCGTTCGGCCTGGGCGCGTTCGTCATGGTCGTCTCCGATTCGTCCCGGCCGGGAGTTGATCTCCCGGCCGCAGCCGTTAGGTTTCGTGGTTCTGCAGCTTTCGTGGTTCTGCAGCCCTGACCCGCGGCGACGAAGGAATGTGACACGGTGGACGAGAAGGTTTTACCGGCCGGAACAGCGACCGAGCGCTTCGAGGAGCACCGGCCGCACCTGCGCGCCGTGGCGTACCGGATGCTCGGCTCGATCAGTGAGGCGGAGGACGCCCTCCAGGAGACCTGGCTGCGGTACGACCGCACCGACACGAGCGAGGTCGAGAACCTCGGCGGGTGGCTGACCACGGTGGTGAGCCGGGTCTGCCTGAACCTGCTGCGCTCGCGCGAGCAGCGGCGCGAGGACCCGCTGGAGTTGCGGATCCCGGATCCGCTGCTGGCGCGTGAGGGCGGCGTGGTCGACCCGGAGCAGGAGGTCCTGCTGGCCGACTCGGTCGGGCTGGCGCTGATGGTGGTGCTGGAGTCGCTGTCGCCGGCCGAGCGGGTGGCGTTCGTGCTGCACGACCTGTTCGCGGTGCCGTTCGAGGACATCGCCCCGCTGATCGAGAAGACCACGGCCGCCACCCGGCAGTTGGCGAGCCGGGCCCGCCGCAAGGTCCAGGGGCAGGCGCCGGCGCCCGACCGGGACCTCGCCCGGCAGCGGGTGGCCGTCGACGCCTTCTTCGCCGCCACCCGCACCGGGGACCTGGACGCGCTGCTCGCCGTGCTCGACCCGGAGGTGGTGCTGCGCTCGGACGGCGACGTCGGACGGCTCCGCGGCACGGTGGTGCTCACCGGCGCCCGGACGGTGGCGGGCCAGGCGGTCCTGTACCACTCGCTCGCGCCGTACGCGCGTCCGGCGCTGATCAACGGCGCCGCCGGGGTCGTGGTGATCGGCGCCAACGGCAGGCTGGTCGCGACCATGGCGTTCACGGTGGTGGGCGGCGTGATCGTCGCGATCGACGTGCTGTCCGACCCGGAGCGGCTGGGCGCGCTCGACGTGTCGGCCTTCCGGGACTGACCCGGCGTCGGTACGCGACCGCCCCCGCACGGCTGCCGTGCGGGGGCGGTCGTCGTCCGTGGGCCGGGCTCAGCCCTTCTTGGACAGGAAGTCGTACGCACCGGCGGCGACGTCGTCCAGGTACGGGCCGGCCTGGAACTTCGGGTCGCCGGTGTGCTTGCCCACCGACACGTTGCTGACCAGGACCGGCTTGCCGTCCCGGACGGCCAGCCAACCGCCGCCGCTGGAACCGGCGGTCATGCCGCAGCCGATCACCAGCATCGGCGGGCGCGAGGGCTCGTAGGACAGCCGGCCCGGCTTGCCGCTCTCGCAGTGGTTCAGCTCCATGCCGTCGTACGGCGGAGCGGCCGGGTAGCCGAACTCGCTGATGCTCAGCTGGTCGCGCGGGGCGTTGAACCAGACCGGCAGCGCGCCGCCGACCGTCTCCTCCAACGACTTGCCGTTCGGGGGCTGCACCCGGATGATCGCGAAGTCGTAGTGGGTGGCCGCGTCACCGGTCTTGCCGCCCTCGGCCTTCCACTGCGGGGAGGTGACGGCCTGCGTCCCGGCCCAGACGCCGAACGGCGCGTACTGGGACTCGTCCGCCTGCTTGCCGCCGCTCAGCGCGGCGCTGCTGTTGAACGCCGGGATGAAGGTGATGTTGCTGTAGAACGAGCCGCCCTTGCCCTGGTGGACGCAGTGGCCGGCGGTCCACACCAGGTTGCTCTTGCCGGGGTGGGCCGGGTCGGCCACCACGGTCGCGGAGCACTGGTTGTGGTTGAGGCCGCCCGCGGCGTTCGGGCCGCTGCCCGGCGCGTCGGCGAACAGCTTTCCGTGCACGCCGTACTTGGTGTACGGGTGCTGCACGGGCTGGGCGTCGACGGTCTTCGGCAGCGGGTCGTTGCCGTTGTCGCCCGGCTGGGCGGGCTGGCCCGGCTGCGCGGGCTGGGCGGGCTGGGCCGGCGGCTGGGCGGGCTGGCCCGGCTGGGACGGCTGGGCGGGCGGCTGCGCGGGCTGGCCCGGCTGGGAGGGCTGCGCGGGCTGGGCCGGGGCCTGCGACTTGGGCGGCGCCGGGGCCTGCGAGGCCGGCTGCTGGGTGGTGGACGGCTTCGGCGCGGCCGGCGTGGTCGGGTGCCCCGGCTGGGTGGGCTGCCCGGCCGGCGGCTTGGCGCCGGGCGCCGTGCTCGCGGGCGCCGGGGCCGGCGGCTGGCCCGGCTGGGACGGCTGCGCGGGCTGACCCGGCTGGGCGGGCGGTGCGGGCGGCGCGGCCGGCGGCGCGATCGGCTCGTCCGGCTTCGCCTGGAGCAGCTTCTCCAGCGTCCAGAAGCCCTTGCTGGCGGCCGGGAGGGCGTAGTCCTTCGCCCACTTCTCCCAGTCCTCGAACTTCCACTTCTTCAGGTCGTCGAGGTTGGCCGGGAGTCCGAGGTTGGGCGCGCCCGCCGTGGCGGCGGCATCGGCCGAGCTGTTGTCCGGGCCGCAGGCCGAGGTGCCGAGCAGGGTGAGCGCGAGCACCGAGGCGCCGAGGACGGCGCGCGCGGAGCGGGTGGTTCTGGCTGACGGTGACATGAACGTCTGATCCCCCTGTGTGGAAACGCACGGCGCCGTCAGGGCGGCGCCATGGTGCGCGGGGGAGTATTCCACTACCCGTCAGCACGCCGTCGGCCACCCCCGTCGGCTCACCCGCCGCCTCGGTGGAAGCCGGCGGGCCCCGGTGGAAGCCG
The DNA here is from genome assembly GCF_042677465.1 of Kitasatospora sp. NPDC127111. Taxonomy (NCBI): domain Bacteria; kingdom Bacillati; phylum Actinomycetota; class Actinomycetes; order Kitasatosporales; family Streptomycetaceae; genus Kitasatospora; species Kitasatospora sp. NPDC127111. The sequence continues at coordinate 18,080 of NZ_JBHXTG010000040.1, read as the reverse complement.
GCGGGCTCGGGGAGAAAGCCGACGGCCCGGGGCGCGGAACTCCGCACCCCGGGCCGTCGGACGGCTCGCCGGATCAGCCGTAGATCGTGAACACCATGTCGGCCTGGCCCGCGTACGCGTTGCTCAGGGCGAACACGTGGCTGCTCGGGCGGAACACGCCGAAGGTCGTCCGGCCCTTGCCCAGCCAGTCGCCGACCACCGGCAGGTCGCCCTTGACGCCGTAGGAGGCGGTCGAGACGCTGCCGTCGTCGTGACGCAGGATGAACAGGTTCGGGTCACCCGCGTTCCGGCCGGGCCGGAACAGCCCGAACTGGGCGTGGTGCACGCCGTCCCAGTCGCCCACCACGGGGATGTCGCCGGCGTCGCCGAAGCGCATCGTGCTCACCGAGCCGTCGTCGTGCCGGACCGCCAGGGTGCCGGTGCTCGGACGGTAGATGCCCAGCTGGTCGTGGCCGTTGTGGTCCCACGCGCCGACCGCCGGGAGGTCGCCCGGGTCACCGAAGCGGACCGCGGAGACGGAACCGTCGGCGTGCTGCAGGGCGAAGGTGCCGATGCCCGGGCGGTAGATGCCCAGCCGGCACTGGCAGCCGTTGTCCCACCCGCCGACGACCGGGAGGTCTCCCGGGTCACCGAACTGGTAGGTCATGCCGGCCTGGGCCGACACCTTCTGGTAGGACACCGCCCAGCGGCCGTTGTCGAAGAGGGCGAGCTGGCTGGTGGGCCCACCGAAGTACCCCGCGACCGGCACGCCCGCCTGGGGACCGGAGACGTAGCGCCGCACCGTCGAGCTGGCCGAGCGGCCGTGGTCGTCGGTGACGGTCTCGGTCACCGTGTAGGTGCCGGCGACCCCGTAGTCGTGGGTCAGGCCGTTCGGCGGGTTCGCGCCGTCGGTCACCACCGGGGCGGAGCCGTCACCGAAGTCGACCGAGTAACGGCTCACCGGCCACGGGCTGTTGCTCTGGTCGGTGACCTTGATCCGGGCGACGGTGCGGTCGTCCTGGCCGATCGCCGGGCTCACCCAGATGGCGCCGGCCGGGGCGATCGTCACCTTGGCGGTCGAGGTGCGGACCAGGCCGGTCTCGCTGGTCGCCGTGAGCGTCACCGTGTAGGTGCCGGCGTCCGGGTAGTCGTGGTCGTAGGAGTTGGTGCCGGCGGTCACCGAGACCGGGTCACTGCCGTCGCCGAAGTCCACGCGGGCGCCGGCCGGCGCCCATCCCCCGGTGTAGGAGTAGCTGATCCGGGCCTTCAGCGGGTGCCCGGCGGTGGGGTACGGCGTCGTCCAGACCGAGGCCGACATGGTGTCCTGGAGCTCGATCGCCCCGCGGTCGGTGTAGCCGCTCCCGGTGCCGGTGTTGGCGACCTTCGGGTGGTCCGCGCGCGGGTTGCCGTAGAGGTCGGTGTCCAGCATGCCGGGGGCCGACTCGTCGGCCGCGTCCGTCACGCCCTGGGCGGCGAGCGGCGAGAGCTGGTCACCGCCGTAGGCGCCGAGCTTCGGGTCGGAGCCGTAGTCGTGCGCGCCCTGGCCGGTGGCCGTGAACGCGGAGGGGTTGGCGTAGGTCGTCCCGCCCCAGGTGTAGCCGGACCCGCCGATGGGCGCCGCGACCACGTTGTAGTCGGCCTTGGTGCCCGCCGTCGAACCGGCCGACACCGTCAGGTTGGTGAACGGCGACTGCTTGCCGTCCGCGCAGGCGAACGCCGGGAGCTTGGAGAGGATGTTGTTCTCGACCGTCGCGCCCGAGGAGTTCCCGGCCAGCGACAGGTCGCTCCCGCAGTTCTGCGCGAAGGTGTTGCCGACCACCACGGTGCCGGGGGCGTCCGTGATCAGCACGCCCTCGGCGGGGTTGTCGGTCACCTCGTTGGTGGTGATGACGGTCCCGGTGACGCCGGCGTCGACGGCCAGGCCGACCGTGCCCGCGTCGCCGATGACGTTGCGCCGCACCGTGACCGCCGCGCTCTTGCCGGTGATCCGGACGCCGGGGGTCGCTTCGGGGTAGGCGCGGACCCCGTTGTAGACGGGGTTGCCGGCGACCACGGTGTTGCGGTCGAGGACGATCCGCTCGGAGTCCTGGACGAGGACGCCCTCCTGCGGACCCACGAACTTCAGCCCCGTCACCGTGACGTCGTGCACGCCCGCGAGGACCAGGCCGTGCGGCGCGGGCTTCGCGGACTCGGTCCAGGACTGGGCGCCCACCGCGGTGGTCGCCGTGCCGTAGACCAGGTCACCCTGGAGCGTGATCGGCTTGTCGGGGAGACCGGAGTGCTTGACCGTGACCTGCTCCGGGTAGCCGTAGCCCGGCGCGATCTGGACGGTCTGGCCCGGCTGCGCGGCGTCGGCCGCGGCCTGGATGGTGCAGTACGGCTGTGCCACGGTGCCCGAGCCCGCGTCCGAGCAGTTCGCGTTGGGCGCGCTGTTGACGTGGAGCACGGTGGATTCGGCGTGGGCGAGCGGTGGCAGCACGACACCGGTGGCGGCCGAACTCGTGACGGCGACGGCGACGGCGAGGCCGACGCGACGTCGGATGGACATTGGTCCCCCTGAGAGAGTGATGTCTCGTTCTGCGCCGGTTTCGATGGAGCACGTGCTCGATTCGTGCCGACGACGAGGCGATCAGTATCCACGAGGCCCGCGGCCCCCTACGGGGCACCCCCGGCACCGCGCCGCCCGCACGCCACGCCCGCGCCGGACGCCGCCCGCACGCCACGCCCCCGCCGGACGCCGGCGCCCTCCCGGCGGGGGAGCCGCAGCGGGGGAGCCCGGCGGAGGCCGCCTACCGCCCGACCCCGCCGTCCAGCTGCTCGCGGATGATGTCGGCGTGGCCGGCGTGCCGGCCGGTCTCCTCGATCATGTGGACCAGCAGCCAGCGCATCGACGGCGCTTCGCCGTCGGGCCGCAGCGAGCGGACGCCGGGGCGGTCCAGGTGGCCGGCCGCGGCGGTGATGACCTCGTTGGCCCGGGCGATCGCCGCCCGGTAGGCGGCGACCGACCCGGCCACCGTCTCGTCGCCCGGTGAGGGCGCGTCGTCGTCCCAGGGCTCGACGTCGTCGCCGCGGTAGGCCCAGAGGAACCAGTTGAGTTCGACCGCGGTGAGGTGACGGACCAGCCAGAGCAGGCTGGTGCCGGAGGCGACGCCGGGGCGGCGGGCGTCCTCGTCGGAGAGGCCGTCGGTCTTGCGGATCACCGCCTCGCGCAGGTAGTCGAGGAAGGTCAGCAGGGTGGTCGGCTCGTCGGCGTCGAGGCCGGGCGGGCGGACGTCGGAGCGCTTGCGCGCGGCGGAGTTCTCGGTCACGCCCGCCACCCTAGGACGACGGCGTCAACCCTGACGAGGCGTCACCACCCCTGGCCGTGCAGCCAGTCGGCGAGGTGGCGGGCGCAGTCGTCGACGGCCTCCCGCCAGGTGTGCACGGCACCGTCGCCGGCCTCGTCGCTGACGTGCTTGACCAGCCGGACCGGCACCCCGGCCCGGTGGGCGACGGAGGCGACGGCGTAGCCCTCCATGTCGACCAGGTCGGCGTGCTCGGCCAGCCGGTCGCGGGCGGCGGCCGAGGAGACGAAGAGGTCACCGGTGGCCAGGATCGGGCCCTCCCCCTTGCCGACCACCAGCGGCGCGCCGTAGGTGCGGCCGGTGAGTTCGAACAGGGCCGGGCTGTCGAGGTCGTGCTGGATCACCTGGGTGACCGTGTGGGTGCCCTCCCAGCCGGGCCGCAGCGCGCCGGCGGTGCCGAGGTTGAGCACCTCGGAGGGGTGCGCGCCCCGCGCCAGCACGGTCGCCAGCGCGGCGGCGGAGTTGACCTTCCCGATCCCGGTGAGCAGCACCGGCAGCCGGTCGCCGAGGTAGGCGGCCTCCTCCCGGACGGCGACGACGACGAGCGGGCGGTCGGCGGAGATCGTTCCCATCAGGCGCATACCGCCATGGTACGGACGGCGGCTGCCCGGCCGGCGGCCCGACGACCCCGAGCCCCCACAAGCGGACCCCTCCCCTCCGGGGGTCCGCGGAACCGCATAGGGTGCATCCCGCGTCGACCCGTTCGCCGCCCGCCCCGCACCCGGGACGGCCGGCCCGGCCTGATCGGCGGACAGGCCCCGGCACTCTCGCAACCAGGTTCGGAACCGGTGCCCGCCACGGCACTCGGCGATGCTCAACATCGGCGCAAGTCGGGTGTGGCCGCGGGGAGCGACGGCCATACTGCTGGCAACGGCCGGGCCCGGGACGACGGGCCGGGCCACAGGGGAGGGTGGGGCAGGTGGCGACACCGGTACGAACGGAGCGGCCGGGCGTGGGGGCGCCGGCACGGCCCGGCGGCGGAGCCGCGGTGAGGGGGCCGGGCCTGCCGGCCAGGCTCGCCCGGGCCACCCGGACGGCACCGGGCCGGCTGCGGCTGGCCGGTGCGCTGGTGGCGGTGGTCACCGTCGCGTTCGGCGCGCTCACGGCCTGGCAGGTGGAGTCCCGGGCGCAGGCCGCGCAGCGGGTGGTCTCGTACAGCCAGCCGCTGAGCCAGGCGGCCGCCGACATCAACCGCGCGCTGGCCGACGCGGACACCACGGCGGCCACCGGCTTCCTGCTGGCCGGCGCCGAGCCGAAGGCCGTCCGCGACCGCTACGAGCAGGACCTCGCGACCGCGTCCCGGCTGATCGCCGAGGCGGCCGCGCGGACCACCGCCTCCTCCCCCGCCCAGGGCTGGCTCGCCGCCCTCAACCAGCAGGTGCCGGTCTACGCCGGCCTGGTGGAGAACGCGCGGGCGAACAACCGGCAGGGCTACCCGCTCGGCGGCGCCTACCTGCGCTACGCCTCGGACCAGATGCGCACCGTCCTGCTGCCGGCCGCCGCCCAGCTCACCGCCGCCGAGAACCGGGAGCTGGCGGACGACTACGCCGCGGCCCGGGCGGTGCCGTGGGCCGCGTACGGGCTGGGCGTGCTGGCGCTCGCGGTGCTGGGCTGGGTCCAGGTGGTGCTGTTCCGCCGGACCAACCGGGTGTTCAACGTGGGGCTGCTGGGCGCGACCGCCGCCGTGCTGGCCGGGGTGCTCTGGCTGACCGTCGCGGGGCTGGGGGCGCGCGGCGCGCTGGAGGAGAGCGAGCGGAAGGGCGCCGCGCCGCTGCGCGCGCTCAACGCGGCCCGGGTGGACGTGCTGACGGCCCGGCTGGCGGAGAACCTGCACTACGTCGCCCGCGGCTCCAGCGCCCAGTACGCCGACCTCTGGGCGAAGACCACCGGGCGCCTGTCCGGCACGGGCCCCCGGGGCGAGCCGACCGGCAGCCTGGCCGACGCCGAACGGCTGGCCCCGGCCGACGCCCGGGCGGCCATCACCGAGGCCGGGCAGCAGTACCGGCACTGGAGCGAGCAGCACGCGGCCGCGAGCAGGCTGGAGAGCGTCGACGGGGACTACCAGGGCGCGGTGGACGCCACCGTGACCGCCAACGCGGCGGACGCGGCGAAGACCGCCGACGCCTCGTTCAACGCCACCGACCAGCGGCTGGCGCAGGCCGCCGGGGCCGAGCTGAAGCAGTTCGAGCGGGCCGCCGGTGGCACCGACGGGGACCTGCGCACCGCCGCCGTGGCGGTCGCGGTGCTGGCCCTGGTGGCGGCCGTCGCGGCGGCCCGCGGCCTCGGCCGGCGACTGGCCGAGTACCGGTAGAGGGGGACGGACATGAGGCGCAGCAAGACCGTACGGGCCCGGTCGGTGACGGCCGTGGCGCTGCTGGCGTCCTGCGCGGCGGTGCTCGGCGCGGGAAGCCCGCAGGGTGCCGTACTGCCGGCGGCCGAGCGGGCGGCCGCGGCGCCGCGGGCGGGGCAGCAGGAACAGCGGCAGGAGCAGGACGGCCCCTGCGACGTCTACAAGAGCGTTCCGCCGAGCGGTGAGGACGGCCCGGCGGTGAAGGCCATCAAGGCCAAGCGCAGCCTGGTCATCGGCATCGACCTGAACAGCTACCGCTGGGGTGCCCGCAACCCGAACACCGGTCAGCTGGAGGGCTTCGACATCGACCTCGCCAAGGCGATCGGCACCGCGATCATGGGCGACCCGGACAAGGTGGTCCTCAAGTCGGTCCCGACCGCCGACCGGATCAAGTTCATCCAGGACGGCAAGGTCGACCTGATCGTCCGCACCATGACGATCACCTGCAAGCGCATGGAGGAGGTGGCCTTCTCCCGGCCGTACTTCACCATCACCCAGCGGGTGGTGGTGCCGAAGTCGTCCCCGGCGAAGAACCTCGACGAGGCGCTGACGGACCGGACCGTCTGCGCCGCCGCCGGTTCCTCGGCCGCCGACCTGCTGAAGACCCGTCCGGTCAAGCAGCTCGTCACGCCGGAGAACAACCTGGACTGCCTGGTGCTGATGCAGCTGGGCAAGGTCGAGGCGACCATGACCGACGACGTCCTGGCGGCCAGCCAGGCGGCCCAGGACCAGACCGTCCGGGTGGTGGACGGCGAGGTCCAGCCGGGCGTGATGGGCGTCGCGATGCTCAGGAGCAGCCCCGACCTGACGGCCCGGGTGAACCAGGTGCTCGCCGACTACTACGCGAGCGGCGCCTGGCGCGGCACGTACGACCGCTGGCTCAAGCCGTACCTGCTGAACGACGCCGACCACTACTGGCCGGCGGCGCATTGACCGGCCGGGGAGGGAACCGCCGCCCGGCGACCGGCCTCGCGGCCCGGGCCCCCGACGGAACTTCGACGACCGGGTCCGGTCCGGGCCCGCGACCGCAGGCTAGGGTCGGTGATCGACCCGGGACCGACCGTCCCGGGGACACCAGGACGACCAGGACGAAGAGGGGGAGACGGCCTTGGCAGCTTCGGCCGGCCCGGTACTGAGCCGGGAGGAGGTGGACCGCGCGCTGGCGCGCCTCGGCGCCGAACGCGACGCGGTCGAGTCGGCACTGCTCTCGCTCCAGGACCACCCGGGCCTGCGGCTGCTCGACGGCGCCGAGCTGACCGGGCGCACCCAGGAGCGCTGGGCCGTCGCCGGGCAGGGCCTGCCGCTGCTCTGGTCGCTGTTCGACCGCTACTCGGAGGCGCTGGCCTCGGCCCGCGCGGTCCGGGCCCGCAAGGCCAAGCCGGGCTCGGCCGAACTCGCCGAGCTCAGCGAGCTGCTGACCGGTGACGCCGTCACCGTGCCCGGCGGCGCGGCGCCGGACGGCCCGCAACTGCTCGGCGCGCCCGCCAAGTTGGTCGAGCGGGTCAGCCTGGACGAGCTGATGGAGCGGATGAACTCCTGGTACGCCACCGTGCTGGAGGTGGTCTGCGCCGCCGACGCCGTCTGGTCCGCGCTGCCCGCCCGGATCGACCTGCTGCTGGCCGAGCTGGGCCGGGTGCAGACGCTGGCCGGCTCGCTGGGCGTGCACGCGGGCGGGCACCCGCTCGGCGACGACCTGGCCGGGCTGGCGGCCGACCTGACCGGGCTGCGGGCCGAGGTGCGCAGCGACCCGCTGGCGCTGTGGCGGCCGGCCCGCGTCCCCGCCCAGCGCGGCACCGTCCCGGACGGCACCGCCCTGGCCACGCCGTCCGGGGTGGTGGACACCGAGCGGTTCGACCGGGCCGGGCGGGCGCTGGACGGCGTCCGGCTGGAGCTGGAGGACCTGCTGCGGCTGCGCGACGACGCCGAGGAGCGGCTGCAGGGCGTCGGCGACCTGCTGCAGCGCGCGGACGCCACGCTGGCCGAGGCCCGCCGGGCGCGCGGCGAGGTGCTGGCGAAGATAGCCGCCACCGAGGTGCCCGCGGTGCCCGGGCCCGCCTCGGCGCTGCGCGAACGGATCGTGCTGGCCCTGGAGTTGCGCCAGAGCGGGCAGTGGCACCGGCTGGCACCGCTGCTCGACGCGCTGGAGGACGCGGCCGCCAAGGAGCTGACCCGGGCCCGCCGGTCGCTGACCGAGGTGACCCAGCCGCTGGCCGTCCGGGCCGAACTGCGCGGGCGGCTGGACGCGTACAAGGCGATGGCGGCCCGGCTGCGGGTCGCCGAGGACCCGGAAGTGATCGAGCGGTACGAGAAGGCGCGCTGGCTGCTGTGGAGCGCGCCGTGCGACCTGCGGGCGGCGGCCGCGGCCGTGGCGCGCTTCCAGCAGTCGCTGCGCCCGGCCCCGGCCGAGCCGGCCGGGGCCGGGCACGACGGCGGGCAGTCGGACGACGGGCAGTCGGACGGCGGGCGGCCCGGCGGGGAGCCGGTCGACGGAGCGGCACGGGGACAACAGGGACTGGGGGGCTGAGGTTCATGGGCGAGGCGTGCGTACGGCCGGAGTGCACCGGCAGCGGGACGATCGACCCGGACGGCTACTGCGACGAGTGCGGGCTCGCACCGGCGGGCACGGTGTCGACCGGGACCGGGAGCGGAACCGGAACCGGTGCCGGCGCCACCACCACCGGCGGCACCGGCACCGGCACCAGGGCCGGGACCGCCGCAGCGGCCGCGGGCCCCGGCGACCCCTGCCCGCGCGACTGCACCGGCACCATCGACCCCGACGGCTACTGCGACGAGTGCGGCCTCACCGCCCCCGGCCCCGACACCGGGATCACCCAGCCGTACGTCCCCTCCGCCCGGGTCTCCCCCGACTCCTCGCGCACCGGCTCCTCCCGCACCGGCTCGGCCCGCACGATGTCCGGCCGCTCCCGCCCGCACCGCTCGACCCGCACCGGCAGCGGCTCGGTCTCGGTGGTCAGCAGCCGCCGCACCGACAGCGCCGGCACCCGCGGCCGGCTCGGCGCCGGCCTGGTGACGGTGCCCAGCGTCCCGGCGGCCGACCCCTCGCAGGCCGTGCTGGAGAACCCGGAGGTGCCGGAGCGCAAGCGGTTCTGCTCCAAGTGCGACGCCCCGGTGGGCCGGGAGAAGAACGGCCGCCCGGGCCGCCCCGACGGCTTCTGCACCAAGTGCGGCACGCCGTACTCGTTCACGCCCAAGCTGCGCCGGGGGGACCTGGTCGGCGGGCAGTACGAGGTGGTCGGCTGCCTGGCGCACGGCGGGCTCGGCTGGATCTACCTGGCGGTGGACCGGCGGGTCAACGACAAGTGGGTGGTGCTGAAGGGCCTGCTCGACACCGGGGACGAGGACGCGCTCGCGGTGGCCGTCGCCGAACGGCGGTTCCTGGCCGAGGTGGACCACCCGAACATCGTCCGCATCATCAACTTCGCCGAGCACCCGGACCTGCGCACCGGCTCCACCGACGGCTACATCGTGATGGAGTACGTCGGCGGCAAGTCGCTCAAGGACATCGCCAACGAGCGCCGCACGCCGGAGGGCCGGCGCGAGCCGCTGCCCGTGGAGCAGGCCATCGCGTACGCGCTGGAGGCGCTGCCCGCGCTCGGGTACCTGCACGGCCGGGGCCTGGTCTACTGCGACTTCAAGATCGACAACGTGATCCAGAGCGGCGACACGCTCAAGATCATCGACATGGGTGCCGTCCGCCGCTTCGACGATGACGGCCCGATCTACGGCACGATCGGCTACCAGGCACCGGAGATCGCCGCCGAGGGCCCCTCCCCCGCCTCCGACCTCTACACCGTCGCCCGCACCCTCGCGGTGCTCACCTTCGACTTCCAGGGCTACAGCACCACCTACCGCGACTCGCTGCCCGGCCCGGAGTCCGTGCCGGTCTTCGCCGCGTACGAGTCGTACTACCGCTTCCTGGTCCGGGCCACCGACCCGGACCCGGCCCGCCGGTTCGCCTCCGCCGAGGAGATGGCCGACCAGCTCACCGGCGTGCTGCGCGAGGTGCTGGCACTCCAGGACGGCCGGCCGCGGCCCTCGCTCTCCACCCTGTTCGGCCCGGAACTGCGCGTGGTGGACACCGAGTTGGTGCAGCCCCCGGTCCGGCCCGGCGAGCTGCGGGTCACCGCGCTCGACCCGGCCGCCGCCGCGCTGGCGCTGCCCGTCCCCCGGGTCGACCCGGCCGACCCGAACGCCGGCTTCCTGGCCACCCTGCTCGCCACGGACCCGGAGGAGGCGCTCACCGCGCTGGCCGGCGCGCCCGCCGACTCCGTCGAGCGCCGGCTGCGCGAGCTGCGCGCCCACCTCGAACTCGGGCACCACGACGCCGCCGTGGAGGCGCTCACCGAGCTGCAGCGGAACCACCCGGACGACTGGCGGGTGGTCTGGTACCGCGGCCTGACCGCCCTGGTCGGCGCCGCCGCCCACCGCGCCGAGGCGGGCCCGGACACCCCGGCCACCCCTGGTGCCCAGGCCGCCCCGGACGCCGCCACCACCCGGGCCGTTCCGACCGCCACCGCCCCGGCCGCCCCGGCCGGGGCCGAGGCCGAGGACACGCCCGAACAGCAGGCGCTGCGGGCCGCCGCCGAGGCCTTCGACGCCGTCTACGACGCCTTCCCCGGCGAGAGCGCCCCGAAGCTGGCCCTCGCCATCTGCGCCGAACTCCTCGGCGACGGCGGCGACGCGACCGAGTTCTACCGCCTGGTCTGGAGCACCGACCACGCGTACCTGAGCGCCGCCTTCGGGCTGGCCCGGGTCCGCCTCGCCGTGGACGACCGGGCCGGCGCCGTCGACGTCCTGGAGTCGGTGCCGGCCACCTCCAGCCAGTTCACCGCCGCCCGGATCGCCGCCGTCCGGGCCCGGCTGCGCGAACGGCCCGCCACCGACCCGCTCGGCGCCGACCTCGGCGCCGGCTCCGCGCAGCTGACCGCGCTCCGCCTCGACGACCGCCGCCGCGAGGAGCTCTCCGTCGAGGTGCTCACCGCCGCCCTCGACTGGGTCAGGGCGGGCTCGGCGGGCGAGACCGGGCTCGGCCGGACGACCGGCGAGATCGACGTCCTCGGACGGCCGGCCGTCGAACGGGAACTGCGGTTCGCACTGGAGCAGTCCTACCGGGTACTCGCCCGGTTGGCCGACCGGGCCGAGACCAGGATCGAGATGGTGGAGCGGGCCAACCGTGCCCGTCCCAGGACGTGGGTGTGACCAATGCCGCAGCAGACCGTGTGCCAGAGCTGTGCCGAGCCGCTGGAGCCGGAGGACAAGTATTGCGGCTCCTGCGGGACCGGCCGGGACGGCCGGCCGGCCCCGGGCGCGATGCCCGCGAGCTGGTCCGCCGCCCCCGGCCGGGCCCCGGGAGCGCCGGCCGCCCCCGTCGGGGAGCACCCGCCGACCGTGCCCAACGTGCCCACCGTCCCCGCCCAGGGCGGCCCGGTGTGCGTGCACTGCGGCAAGCCGCAGGTCGCCGGTGACGGCTACTGCGAGGCCTGCGGCGGCGCCCAGCCGCGCCCACGCGACCACATGGAGAAGTCGCTCGCCGGCGTCGCCGGGGTCAGCGACCGCGGCGTGCGCCACCACCGCAACGAGGACTCCTTCACCGTCGCCGCCACCTCGCTGCCCGGCGGCGAACCGGTCGTGGTGGCCGTGGTCTGCGACGGCGTCTCCTCCTCCGACCGGCCCGACCAGGCCTCCGAGACCGCCGTGGACGCCGCCTCGGAGTCGCTGCTCACCGCGCTGGAGGCCGGCCGCGAACCCGCCGGGGCGATGCGCCGGGCGATCGCCGACGCGGCCGCCGCCGTCGCCGCCCTCGCCGAGGACGGCTCCTCCCCGCACCGGCCCGACGTCAACGCCCCCGCCTGCACCTACGTCAGCGCGATCGCGTCCGGCGGCCGGGTCACCATCGGCTGGGTCGGCGACACCCGGGCGTACTGGATCCCGGACGACCGGGTCGCCGCCGAACCGTTCCGGCTCACCCAGGACGACTCCTGGGCCGCCCGGATGGTCGAGGCCGGCCTGATGGGCGAGGCCGAGGCCTACGCGGACCCGCGCGCCCACGCCATCACCGGCTGGCTCGGCGCGGACGCCGAGGAGGTGATCCCGCACACCCTGGACTTCACCCCGCACGTCCCCGGCGTCCTGCTGATCTGCACCGACGGCCTCTGGAACTACGCCGAGGCCGCCACCGACCTGGCGTACTACGTCCGCCCGGACGCCCGGACCGAGCCGCTCGCGGCCGCCCAGACCCTGGTGAAGTTCGCCGTCGCGGCCGGCGGGCACGACAACATCACCGTCGCGGTGCTGCCGATCGACCCGCCCGCCGGGCTGGCCGGCGCCGAGCGCGCCGCCACGGGCGAGGACGGGCGCACCGCCACCGCGCTCGACCTGCCGGTGGTCAGGCCGGACGCGGCCGGGGCGGCCGACGAGGAGGACCACGACCCGACCCTGCCGGACCTGCCGGTGATCGGCTCGCCCGCGGCCCCGCTGCCGCCTGCGCCGCCGGCCCCGCCCGCCGCTCCGCCGCAGCCGCCGCACCCGCCGGTGGGCTGACGCCCCCGCGCCCAACCGCGCCCGCCCACCCACCGGCGCCCACCCCACCGACCGTACGCACCAACCGACCATCCGACGGGAGCCACCGGCCCATGGCAACACTGGCTAAGCCGAACCTGCCCAGGTTCGACGTGGAGATCTTCCAGAACGAGTTCCTCGCGGACGGCGCCCGCGAGGTGAACGCCATCGTCACCGTCACCGCCACCGGTGGCGGCACCTCCGGCGGCCGTCCGCTCGGGGTCGCGGACGCCGGGCCGCAGGGCCCCGACGCGCAGTCCGCCGCCGTGGTGATCATGGTCGACTGCTCCGGTTCGATGGACTACCCCGCCAGCAAGATGCGCGGCGCCCGGGAGGCCACCGCCGCCGCCATCGACACCGTCCGCGACGGCGTCGCCTTCGCCGTGGTGGCCGGCACCCACGAGGCCCGCGACGTCTACCCCGGCGACGGCACCCTCGCGATCGCCTCGGACGACACCCGCGCCCGGGCCAAGGAGGCGCTGCGCCGCCTCACCGCGGCCGGCGGCACCGCGATGGGCACCTGGCTCGCCAAGGCCGACAAGCTCTTCCTGACCCGCCACGACATCGCCATCCGGCACGCCATCCTGCTCACCGACGGCAACAACGAGCACGAGTCCGCCGCCGACCTGGACCGCGCCATCGAGCGGGTCACCGGCCACTTCACCGCCGACTGCCGCGGCGTCGGCACCGACTGGCGGGTGGACGAGCTGCGGAAGATCTCCTCCGCGCTGCTCGGCACCGTCGACATCGTCGCCGAGCCGTCCGGCCTCACCGAGGACTTCCGCTCGATGATGGCCGGCGCCATGGGCAAGCAGGTCGCCGACGTCGCCCTGCGGATCTGGACGCCCGCCAACGCGGTGGTGAAGTTCGTCAAGCAGGTCGCCCCCGCCGTGGAGGACCTCACCGCCCGCCGCACCGAGGCCGGGCCGCGGGCCGGCGACTACCCGACCGGCTCCTGGGGCGACGAGAGCCGCGACTACCACGTCTGCGTCGAGGTCCCGGCCGCCGCCGTCGGCAACGAGATGCTCGCCGCCCGGGTCAGCCTCGTGCTGCCGCCGCAGACCGGCAACACGCCCGAGGTGCTCTCCCAGGGCCTGGTCAAGGCGGTCTGGACCGACGACCTCGCCTCGTCCACCCGGATCAGCCCGCAGGTCGCCCACTACACCGGGCAGGCCGAGCTGGCCTCGTCCATCCAGGAGGGCCTGGAGGCGCACCGGGCCGGGGACGTGGACCGCGCGACCGCCAAGCTCGGCGCCGCCGTCCGGATCGCCCACGCGACCGGCAACGAGGGCACGTTCAAACTGCTGCAGAAGGTGGTCGACGTGGTCGACCCCAAGGAGGGTACGGTTCGGTTCCGTAAGAACGTGAGCGAGGCCGACTCGATGACCCTCGAGACCCGGTCGACCAAGACCGTCCGTGTGAAGAAGTGACCGCTGAAGAAGCCGACCGGGCCGAGGCCCCGGCCGGGCGCTGCCCCAGCTGGCTGGAATTGAGGGGGACCTGATGCCGATCTGCCCGAGGGGGCATGAGTCGCAGGCCGAGGACTGGTGCGACTTCTGCGGCTTCCCGATGACACCACCGTCGCCCGTCCCGCCGCCGCCGGGCACGCTCCCGGGCGCGCCCGGGGCTCCCGGCGCGCACGGCGCGCACGGCGCGCACGGGCACGGCGCGCACGGCGGGTCGCCGTTCGGCGGGCCGGTGCCGCCGGCCGCCGTGCCGCCGCCCGGCCCGGTACCCGGTCCCGTCGCACCGGCGGCGCCGGCGGCCGGCCAGGGCTTCCCGGACCTCACCGAGGGCCTGGTGCTCTGCCCGATCTGCCGCAGCCCGCAGACCGGGCGGTTCTGCGAGGAGTGCGGGTACGACTACGACCTCTCCACGCCCTCGCGCCGCCAGCCCCCGGCCGCCGGAGCCCCGGTGCCCGGGCCCGTCCCCGCGCCGCCCCCGCTGAACATCCCGGCGGCCTACGGCGGCCCGCAGCCGCCGGCCCCGCCCGCCCAGCCGCAGGCCCCGCAGCCGTACCCGCAGGAGCACGCCCAGCCCCCGGCCCCGCCGCGGCCGGCCCAGCCCGGCGCGCCGTCCGGCTACGGCTACCCCCCGGCCGCGCCGGCCGGTCCGCCGTACCAGGAGACGCCCTTCCAGGAGCCCGCGTACCCGGAGCCGGCGTACCCCCAGCCCGCTCACCCCGGGCCCGCTCAGCCCGCGCCCGCTCAGTCCGCGCCCGGGTACCCCGAGCCGCTGCCGCGCGAGGACTCCGGCCCGGTCTACGCCCAGCCGGGCCCGACCGGGCGCGGCGGGGAGTTCGGCACCTCGTTCAACCTGGCCCCGCCGGTCCCCCAGCAGCCGCAGCAGCCCCAGCCGGTGGCGCCGGGCCAGGCCGCACCCGGCCAGGGCCTCCCGCAGCCGGAGCCGGTCCGGGCCAACTGGATCGCCGTGGTCGCGGCGGACCGCGACTACTTCACCGAGATGATGGCCCGCAGCGGCCCGGAGGCGGCGGGCCTGTTCTTCCCGCCGTACTGCCCGGAGCGGCGCATCCCGATCACCGGCCGCGGCCAGCTGCGGATCGGCCGGCGCAGCCAGCACCGCGGCACCGTGCCGGAGATCGACCTGTCCGTCCCGCCGGAGGACCCGGGCGCCTCGCACCAGCACGCGCTGCTCGCCGAGCAGTCCGACGGCAGCTGGGTGCTGGTCGACCAGGACTCCACCAACGGAACCACGGTGAACGGCGGCGCCGAGCCGATCACCCCGCACACCGCGATCCCGCTGACCGACGGCGACCGGATCCACATCGGGGCGTGGACCACCATCACCCTGCACCGCGCCTGAGCGGTCCCCGGAGCTCGGCACCGGGCCGGACGGGGCGTCAGCTCCCGTCCGGCCCGGCCGCTTCGACGGCCCCGGTCGGGGCCCCGGCCGCCGCTCCGGGGCGGTGATCGTCAAATCGCGCTCAGAAACATGCGCGGAACCGCCCGTTGCCCCTACTCTCAGGCCCCATGACTGCTGCTATATCCGCCGACGGGATCCGTCAGCGGTACGGGGACGTGCAAGCCGTCGACGGGGTGTCACTGACCGTCGAGGCCGGCGAGTTTTACGGGATCCTGGGCCCGAACGGCGCCGGGAAGACCACCACGCTGGAGATCCTGGAGGGGATCCGCAAGCCCGACGAGGGCCGGATCGAGCTGCTGGGCATGGCGCCCTGGCCGCGCAACCCGAAGCTGCTGCCGCGCATCGGCGTGCAGTTCCAGGCCTCCGCCTTCTTCAACAAACTGACGGCGCGGGAGACCATCCGCACCTTCGGCTCCTTCTACGGCGTCGGCCCCAAGCGGGCGGACGCGATGCTGGAACGGGTCGGCCTGACCGAGTCCGCCGGCGTGATGACCGACAAGATGTCCGGCGGCCAGGCCCAGCGCCTCTCCATCGCCTGCGCGCTGGTCCACGACCCGGAGCTGGTCTTCCTGGACGAGCCCACCACCGGACTCGACCCGCAGGCCCGCCGCAACCTCTGGGACCTGCTCCGGACCATCAACGCCGAGGGCCGCACGGTCGTCCTGACCACCCACTACCTGGACGAGGCCGAGGTGCTCTGCGACCGCGTCTCGGTGATGGACCACGGCAAGGTCCTGAAGACCGGTGCCCCGGCCGCACTGGTCCGCGAGATCGACGACACCGTGCGGATCAGCGTCGAGTCCGGCCTGCTCACCGCCGAGCGGACCCGCGAGCTGCTGGCCGCCGCCGGTGCCGAGGTCACCTCGGTGGACGACGACGGCGTCTCGCTCGCCGTCGCCACCCGCCTCCCGGCCCCGGTGCTCTCCGTGCTGGCCGAGCAGAACGCGCTGCGCGGCCTCGAGGTGCGCGGCGCCACCCTGGAGGACGTCTTCCTCCAGCTCACCGGACGGGAGTACCGCGCATGAGCGCCGAGCACACCGGCAGCGGGACGGCGGCCGTGCCGTCCCAGCGCAAGCCCGGCACCGCCCCCACCGCGCCCGTCGGGCAGCCGGAGCGCGAGCGGGTCAGCGCCTTCGCCAGCCTCTCCCGGGTGATGCTGGTCGCCTTCGTCCGGGACAAGTCGGCCGTCTTCTTCGTGCTCCTCTTCCCGCTGATGTTCCTGCTGCTGTTCGGCACCCTGCTCAAGGGCGCCACCAGCCCGCACGCCAAGGTGGTGCAGGTCGGCGCCGTCCAGGTGCTGGACGCGGTGCAGGGCGACGGCCGGGCCGAGCTGGAGAAGGTCCTGGCCATCAGCCGCAGCGACGACGAGGCCGCCTCGCTGGAGAAGGTCCGCAAGGGCGACGTGGACGCCCTGATCAAGCAGGGCCCGGACGGGAGGATCGAGCTGCGGTTCAGCGCCGCCGACCAGGTCCGCGCCGGGTCCGTCCAGGGCATCGTCAACTCGGTGGTCCAGCAGGCCAACCAGGCCGCTTCCGGCAAGCCGCCGGCCTTCACGCTGGACTCCGCCCGGGTCGAGGACGAGTCGCTGAAGCCGATCCAGTTCCTCACTCCCGGCCTGCTCGGCTGGGCGGTCGCCACCGGCGCCGTGTTCAGCGCCTCGCTGACCCTGGTGACCTGGCGGAAGAAGCTGGTGCTGCGCCGGCTGCGGCTGGCCCCGGTCAGCGCCGGGGCGATCGTCTCCTCCCGGATCGCGGTCTCGGTGCTCACCGCCCTGGCCCAGACCGCGATCTTCCTGGTGGTCGCCACCACCCCGTTCTTCGGGCTGAAACTGACCGGCGACTGGTGGCTGATCATCCCGCTGGTGATCTGCGCGACCATCGCCTTCATGTCGATCGGCCTGCTGGCCGGGGCGCTCGCCAAGACCGAGGAGGCGGCCAACGGCATCTCGCAGATCATCGTGCTGCCGATGTCGTTCCTGTCCGGCTCCTTCTTCCCCACCGACGACATGCCGGGCTGGCTGAAGGCGATCTCCGAGGCGCTGCCGCTCCGGTACCTGGTCAAGGCCGCGCAGTCGGTGCTCTCCCGGGGCGGCGGCGTGATGGACGCGCTGCCGACGATGGGCGGGCTGCTGCTCTTCGCCGCCGTCTTCACCGCGATCGCCTGGCGGTTCTTCCGCTGGGACGACGCGTGACCGCGACGGAACGGCCGGCGGTCGGCTGACGCACGCCGCACGCCGCACGCCGCACGCCGCCGCGCACCCGCGGGGGTCGTACGCCGGGAGTCCTGGTCCCCAGGTCCCGGTGTACGGCCCCCGCGCCGTCTGCGACCATGGTCGGGTGAACGAGATCCGGCGTGGCACGCTCAGCGAGGAGACCTTCTTCGACCAGGTCGGCGGCGAGCCGACCTTCCGGCGACTGGTGCACCGGTTCTACCAGGGCGTCGCCGAGGACGAGTTGCTGCGGCCGATGTACCCCGAGGAGGACCTCGGCCCCGCCGAGGAGCGCCTCGCGCTGTTCCTGATGCAGTACTGGGGCGGCCCGCGCACCTACAGCGAGCACCGCGGCCACCCGCGGCTGCGGATGCGGCACGTGCCCTTCCGGGTGGACCGCGCGGCGCACGACGCCTGGCTGAAGCACATGCGGGTGGCGGTGGAGGAGCTGGCCCTGCCGGCCGACGCCGAGCGGCAGCTCTGGGACTACCTCACCTATGCCGCCGCCTCGATGGTCAACACCGAGGGCTGACCTCCCGGGGCAGCCGGCCGGCAGGCCGTCCGGGCCGTCCGGGGCCAGTCCGTCCGGATCGGGCCGTCCGGTCCGGGCCGGACCTCCGCCGTACGGGGCGGGGCGGTCCCTAGTGCTGTGACCGGATAGGTTCGCCGGGTTGCTGGATCACGCGGCGATGAGGGGTCTGCCGCCCCAGCGGATGCCCTTCTCGCTGCGGCTGCG
>NZ_JBHXTG010000039.1:61163-80947 GCF_042677465.1 Kitasatospora sp. NPDC127111 | reverse complement strand
AGGAATCTCCAACCCCGATCAAACGACCGAGGCCGGGGATGTCAACATATCTGGCGTTGACTTTTGGCACGCTGTTGAGTTCTCAAGGAACGGACACTTCCTTCGGACCGCCTTCCAGCGGGCCCTCCGGGCGCTTCGTTCTTTCGTGTTTCCAGCTTACCAGACGTTTTCCGCCCCGTTTTCCGGAGTTTCATTCATCCGATTTCCCGAACTGGCCGGGGCCGCTTTTCGCGACGGCCTTCACATTAGCGTATTCCGAGTGTTACCCGAAATTCCCGCTCACCCGGGTTGACGGGAACGCCAACCGACCCAAACCAATGGGCGACGAGGTGAGAGGGGGACTTGCCGAGTGAGGTGGCCGCTTCAGCGACTCGTTCAACACTAGGCCACCTGCACGTCATCGTCAAACGTCGAGGGCGGGATCCGGCTGGATCCCGCCCTCGATGCTCGAAGCCGCAGCTCAGCGGCGTCGGGTTTCGGTCATGCCGTGGCCGGCACCAGCTCGGCCGCGGCCAGGTTGCGCTTGCCGCGGCGCAGGACCAGCCAGCGGCCGTGCAGCAGGTCGGCCTCGGTGGGCACGGCCTCCTCGTCCGTCACCTTGACGTTGTTGAGGTAGGCACCACCCTCCTTGATCGTCCGGCGGGCGGCGGAGCGGCTGGGCGCCAGGCCGACGGCGACCAGCAGGTCGACCACCGGCTGGAGCTCGGCGACCTCGGCCTTGGGGACCTCGGCGAGCGCGGCGGCCAGGGTCGGGGCCTCCAGGTCGGCGAGGTCGCCCTGGCCGAACAGCGCCTTGGACGCGGCGACCGCGCGCTCGTACTGGTCGGCGCCGTGCACCAGCGTGGTCAGCTCCTCGGCGAGGGCGCGCTGGGCCAGGCGGGCGGCCGGGCGCTCGGTGGTCTCGCGCTCCAGCTCCTCGATCTCCTCCTTCGAGCGGAAGCTGAAGATCCGCAGGAAGTTGGAGACGTCCCGGTCGTCCGCGTTCAGCCAGAACTGGTAGAAGGCGTACGGGGTGGTCAGCTCGGGGTCGAGCCAGACCGTGCCGGACTCCGTCTTGCCGAACTTGGTGCCGTCGGCCTTGACGATCAGCGGCGTGGCCACCGCGTGGACCGACTTGCCGTCGGCCTTGCGGATCAGGTCCGTGCCGGCGGTGAGGTTGCCCCACTGGTCGCTGCCGCCGGTCTGCAGGGTGCAGCCGTAGCGGCGGTTCAGCTCCAGGAAGTCCATGCCCTGGAGGATCTGGTAGCTGAACTCGGTGTAGCTGATGCCCGCGTCGGAGTTGAGCCGCCGGGCGACGGCCTCCTTGGCGATCATGTTGTTGACGCGGAAGTACTTGCCGACGTCGCGCAGCAGGCTGATGGCCGACATCCCGGAGGTCCAGTCCAGGTTGTTGACCATGCGCGCCGCGTACGGGCCCTCGAAGTCGAGGAAGCGCGAGATCTGGCCGCGCAGGCGCTCGACCCAGCCGGCCACCGTCTCGGGGTCGTTCAGGACGCGCTCGGCGGTGGGCTTCGGGTCGCCGATCAGGCCGGTGGCACCGCCGACCAGGCCGAGCGGGAGGTTCCCCGCCTGCTGGATGCGGCGCATGGTGAGGATCTGCACCAGGTTGCCGAGGTGCAGGCTGGGGGCCGTCGGGTCGAAGCCGCAATAGAACGTGACCGGGCCGTCCGCGAACGCCTTGCGCAGTGCGTCCTCGTCGGTGGACAGGGCGATCAGCCCACGCCACCGCAGCTCGTCGACGATGTCCGTCACGGTCACGCTTCTCCTTCGGTCGGGCGTCCGCCCGGTGCGGACCCGGTTCGGCCGGGCCCCGGGTGCGGAACGACTCCAGCGTGGTAGAGCCTACGCGGTCCCGGCCAGCGGGTTTTCGCCGAGTAGGGATGGAGCATGCGTGCCGGGCGCGCGCCAGGTCTGTTCCCGGTCTGTTCCCGGCGCCTGCCCGGAGCGCGCCGTTGCCCGCTCCACCGCGGCCTCCGCCGTCCGGCCCGTCCTCGTCCGACACCGGAAATTCCGTTGTTCGTCGGCCCCGGGCCCCTTCAGAGTGGTCCCACCGCCGTGCGGCGGCAGTGACGTGTGTGGAGACGGTCGTGCCGCCGCGGCACGCCCGTGGAAGGGTGGGCCGAGGTGCGCAGCACGCTGGTTCTCAACGCAAGCTACGAGCCCCTGACGACGGTGTCGCTCCAGCGCGCCGTCGTCCTGGTGCTCCAGGACAAGGCCGTCGTGGAACAGGCTCATCCACTGCGAACGGTCCGGGGAACCGGTGTGACCCTCCCGGTGCCGCGGGTGATCAGACTCCAACGGTACGTACGGGTGCCGTTCCGACAACAGGCTCCGTGGTCGCGGCGTGGCGTGCTGGTCCGGGACCAGCACCTGTGCGCCTACTGCGGGCGCCGGGCCACCACGGTGGATCACCTGCAGCCGCGGTCGCGCGGTGGCGCCGACAGCTGGCTGAACACCGTGGCCGCCTGTGCCGAGGACAACCAGCGCAAGGCCGACCGGACGCCCGAGCAGGCCGGGATGAAGCTGCTGCGCAAGCCGTTCGTGCCGACGCCGCAGGCCACGCTGATGATGGCGCTGGGTCTGCGCGGCTCGGACGTCCGGGAGCTGGCCGAGTGGCTGCCGGCGGGCGCGCTGGCCCCCTCCGCGGCCTAGCCGGGGCCGGGGCCCCGGGCCGGGACTCCGAGCAGGGGACCGGAGCCCGGGCCCCCGCCTCAGCCCTTCGCCTGGTACCCGGAGGCCGTTCCGAAGGTCGCCGCGTGCTCGGGCACCGCGACGACCTGGCCACCGCCGATCAGGATCCGGCCGGAGACCAGGAGCGAGCCGGTGCCCTGGGGGAAGTTGCCGCCGACCGACTCCTGGCCGCTCGCCAGGGCGAAGCGGCTGAGGTGGGCCGGCTGGTCGAGGCGTTCGTCGGCGGCGAGCACCAGTCCGCCGCCGTCGACGCCGACCGCCCGGACGACGCCCTTCTCGGTGGCGGCGGCCTTCCAGCGCTGCTGGCCGGTGTCCAGGTCGTAGCCGACGACGGAGACCGCGCCGCCGCCGCTCGCCGGGACCAGCGTGGTGACCATGGTCCGGTCCTGGAAGAAGACACCGGGCGTGGCCGAAAAGGTGCCGTGGGCGACGTCCAGCCGGCCCTCGCCCGCCGTGACCGGGATCTCGGCCGCCGGGTCGCCGGTCGCGCCCCAGGCGAAGACCTTGTCGTCGCCTGGCTTCTCGCCGGTGGTGAGGACGACGGACGGTTCGGCGGAGAGCACGGTGACGGTCTTCGGCTGGTTGTTCAGGCCGCGCCACCAGGCGACCTTGCCGTCGGCGGTGTTGAGCGAGACGGCCTGGTCGACGGGGGTGGAGTCGGCGCAGGTGCTGGCGACCATCACGGTCTTGCCGGCGACGCCGCCGGAGAGGGTGCAGAACTTGCCCTGTCCGGTGTACTGCCAGACGTCCTTGCCGTCGGCGGACTCCCAGGCGACGGCGCGGTCGTCGCCGACGGCGATCACCTTGTCGTCGGTGACGCCGACGTGGGCGCTGTAGGAGCCCTTCGACTCGGAGAGGGTCTTGGTCCACGCGGTCTTGCCGGTCTTCGCGTCGACGGCCGCGACCAGGGTGCACGGGGCCTTCGGGTCGGCCGCGGCGCGGAACAGGGCGGCCCCCAGGCCGGCCCCGTTCACGCTCGGCGAGAGGCCGCAGGGGACGGCTCCCGCGGCCGGCGGTTCCACCGACCAGGCCGGCTTCCCGTCGGCGCGGTCGTAGGCGTGGACGCCGGAGGCGTCGGCACGCACCACCATGTCGGTCAGCAGCCAGCTGCCGACCAGGGTGTCGTCGGCGCCCGGCTGGATGGCGGCGGCGGGCTGGGCGGACCAGGCCTTGGTGTGGGCGACGGCGAAGCCGGGCTCGGCGCCGGCGCTGTCGGCGGAGGCGCTGCCGCCGCCCTCGGCCGCGACCATCAGGCCGGCCGCCACCAGGACGCCGAGGGCGGCGACGCCGGCGCCGGCCCGGATCGTCAGGGCCCGGCGGCTCGGCGCGTGCTCGGCGGAGACCACGGCGTCGGCGGCGGCCCGGGCCTTGGCCGCGAGCCCGGCCCGCGCGGCGGTGCCGCGGTCGTCGGCGCTGTCGCCGTCCCGGCGTCCGGCCGGCCGACGGCCGGACGCTTCCGCCGCGGCGGCGGCCGCCGCCGGCGCGGGCCCGGCCTCGGGCTCGGACCCGTGCCCGGGCCCGGGACCGCTCTCGGACTCGGGCTCGGGCTCGGGCTCCCAGTGGACGTAGCCGTCGGCGGAGTACTCGGCGCCCGCCGGGGCGTACAGCTCCCCACCGGCCGGCTGCTGCGGCACGGCGTACGGGGCGTACTGCTGCTGCTCGTAGCCGGTGTACTGGTGATGCGGCTGGTACCGGCCGTCCCCGTAACCGGTCTGGCCGTAGCCGGCCCCGCCGTAGCCGTTCTCGCCGTAGCCCGTCCCGGCGTGGTCGCCCCCGGTGTACCCGCCCTGGCCGTAGCCGGTCTCCCCGTAGCCGGTCTCCGCGTAGCCGGTCTCCGCGTAGCCGGTCTCCCCGTAGCCGGTCTCCGCGTACCCGGCCGTCCCGTACGAGCTGGTCCCGTACGGGGCGTCGGCGTACCCGGTGCCCCCCTGGGCCTGGGCCGCCTCCGGCCACTGCTGCGGGTACCCGGACTGCCATTCCTGCTGCGGGTACCAGGGCTGCTGCGGGGCGTCGCCGAGGGGATCCTGAGCCATCCGTTCCGTCCCTCCCGACCGCCAGCAGTGCGGCAGTCAGCATCTCACGCCGCACGGAGGCGCTTCCGGAGCGCCCCCTTCCGTCTACGACGCGCACGGCGCTCCGGCGGTTCGGCGCTCGGGGCCCGGCACTCGGAGCTCAGGGGCTCCGAGCTCAGGGGCTCGGAGCTCCGGGGCTCGGCGATCGCCCGGTCCTGCCCGCTCCGGCGGACCCGGCGCGTAGCGGCACTCGGCGCTCGCGCCGTTCGGCGCTCGGACTCGCTACGACTCGGCGCTCAGGGCGGCGTCGATCCGGGCGGCCAGGGTGAAGTCGAGGTCCGTGAGACCGCCCGCGCTGTGGGTGGAGAGGGCGAAGCGCAGGGTGCGCCAGCGGATGTCGATGTCGGGGTGGTGGTCCAGCGCCTCGGCCTGCTCGGCGACCGCGACGACCACCCGGATCGCCGCCGGGAAGTCCCGGGCGTCGGCGGTGCGGACGATGGTGCCCTCGCCCTCCCGGGTCCACTCCGGCAGGTCGGCCAGGGCCGCCGTGATCTGGTCCTCGGTCAGGCGTGCTCTGCTGCTCATCGGTCCGCTCCGCTGGGTCGGGGGTGAGGGGTCAGACCTTCCGGCGCGGACGGGGCACCAGCTCGCCCCCGCAGTTGGGGCAGGTGGCGGCCATGGTCTCGGTGCAGTCCGGGCAGAAGGTGCACTCGTAGGAGCATAGGAAGGCGGGGCCGTCCGCGGTCAGCGACACCTCGCAGCGCTCGCAGATCTCGCGCATTTCCAGGGCCATGGGGATCCTTCCGGGAGCAGGGTGCGTCCGGGTACGGTCCCGGACGCCGGGGGCGCGGCGCAGATGACGCCGGATCAGCTGAGGAGCAGCTTGGTGACGGCGGCCAGGCCGACCACCACGATCACTCCGCGCAGCGCCGGCGGCGGCAGCTTGCGGCCGACCTTGGCGCCGAGCAGGCCGCCGCAGAGCGAGCCGACCGCGATCAGGCCGGCGGCCGCCCAGTCGACGGTCGAGGTGAAGAGGAAGAACACGGCGGCGACACCGTTGACGATCATCGCCAGGGCGTTCTTCACGGCGTTGATCCGCTGCAGTTCCTCCTGGAGGAGCATGCCCATCAGGGCCAGCAGCAGGACGCCCTGGGCGGCGCCGAAGTAGCCGCCGTAGATGCCGGTCAGGAAGACGCCGGCGAGCAGCGTCGCGCCGCCGTCCGGGTCTCCCCCGGGCTTGCGGCGGGCGGCGACGGCCTTGGCCACCCGCGGCTGGATCACGACCAGGACGAGGGCGAGCAGGATCAGCACCGGGACGATCGCGTCGAAGGCGGCACTGGGCAGTTCGATCAGCAGCACCGCGCCGACCAGGCCGCCGAGCAGCGAGGCCGTGCCGAGGCGCAGCAGCCGGCGGCCCTGGTCGGCCAGCTCGCGCCGGTAGCCGATCACGCCGCTGAGCGAACCGGGCACCAGGCCGAAGGAGTTGGAGACGTTGGCGGTGACCGGCGGGATGCCGACGGCGAGCAGGACGGGGAACGTGATCAGGGTTCCGGAGCCGACGATCACATTGATCATCCCGGCTCCGACGCCCGCCACCAGGACGGCGATCGCCTCCCAGAGCGTCATGGGCCACCTCTCGTCTCGGTCCTGTCCGAGGCGATCATGCCGGACGGCGGGCCTGGCCTACCAGGGCCGCCCACGATTCGGGACGTACACCACACCTTCCCCGAGAACGCCCGGGGGCCCGCCCCCATGAGGTAGGGGGCGGGCCCTCGGTGGCGCGTGGTCGGCCTACTCGGGGTCGATCTTCCGGTACTCGCGCGCGGGGTCGACCCGGGGCCGGGCGGCGCCCTTGGTGTCGGTGTCCAGCGGGCGCGGACCGGCCGACGGGTCGAGCGGGACCTGGGTGGCCGCCGGAGCCGCCGCGCTGGGGGCCGCGACCGCGCCGCCGTTCACGCCGCCGTTGCCGGTCAGGCCGGTGAAGGCGCCGCCAAGGCCCTTGAGCGCGTCGCCGACCTCGCTCGGGATGATCCACAGCTTGTTGGAGTCGCCCTTGGCCAGCTCGGGGAGGGTCTGCAGGTACTGGTAGGCGAGCAGCTTCTGGTCGGCGTCGCCGTCGTGGATCGCCTCGAAGACGGTCCGGATGGCGGCCGCCTCACCGTCGGCACGCAGCACCGCGGCCTGGGCCTCACCCTCGGCCTTGAGCACCTCGGCCTGCTTCTCACCCTCGGCCTTGAGGATCTGCGCCTGGCGCTGGCCCTCGGCGGTGAGGATCGCGGCGCGCTTGTCCCGGTCGGCGCGCATCTGCTTCTCCATCGAGTCCTGGATGGAGGTGGGCGGCTCGATCGCCTTCAGCTCGACGCGGTTGACCCGGATGCCCCACTTGCCGGTGGCCTCGTCCAGCACGCCGCGCAGGCCGGCGTTGATGACCTCGCGGGAGGTCAGGGTGGACTCGAGGTCCATCGAGCCGATGATGTTGCGCAGCGTGGTGACGGTGAGCTGCTCGATGGCCTGGATGTAGCTGGCGACCTCGTAGGTGGCGGCGCGCGGGTCGGTCACCTGGTAGTAGATGACCGTGTCGATGTTGACGACCAGGTTGTCCTGGGTGATCACCGGCTGCGGCGGGAAGGGCACGACCTGCTCGCGCAGGTCGATCCGGTTGCGCACGCGGTCGATGAACGGGACGACGATGTTCAGGCCGGCGTTGAGCGTCCGGGTGTAGCGGCCGAAGCGCTCCACGATCGCGGCGCTGGCCTGCGGGATGACCTGAATCGTCTTGATCAGCGCGATGAATGCCACCACGACCAGGACGACCAGGACGATAAGGACGGGTTCCACGGACTCTCCCCTAGACGACCAGGGCGGTCGCGCCCTGGATTTCGACGACGTCGACCTGCTGCCCCGGCTCGTACACGCTGCCGGGGTTGAGCGCGCGGGCCGACCAGATCTCGCCGTTGAGCTTGATCCGCCCGCCCTCCCCGTCGACCTGTTCCGCGACGACCGCGGTGGCGCCCTTGAGCGCCTCGATGCCCATCTTGATCTGCGGACCCTTCCTCAGCTGCCGGTAGGCGATCGGCCGGACCACGACCAGCAGCCCGACCGAGACGGCGACGAAGGTCAGGACCTGCCAGACCGCCCCGGCGCCCAGCCCGGCGACGCCGGCGGCGGCGAGCGCGCCGACCGCGAACATGGCCAGCTCCGGCATCGCGGTGATCACCAGCGGTATGCCGAGGCCGACGGCGGCCAGGAGCCACCAGATCCAGCTGTCCACGTGTCCATCCTAGGGAGCGAAGGGCCTTCGAGGCGGTCAGTTCCCGCAGGTGGAGGGGCGGAAACCGGTCGCGTGCGCGACCGGCTCCAGTTCAGCGAGTTCAGGGCGGCGGCGGCCGGAACGGCTCGGCCGGACCGGGCTCAGCCCAGCGGCAGGCCCTGCGCCGACCAGCGGTCGCCGTGGCGCTCCAGGGTGAGCGGCAGGCCGAAGCACTTGGACAGGTTGCGCGCCGTCAGCTCGGTGTCGATCGGACCGGCGGTGAGCACCTTGCCCTGACGGATCATCAGGACGTGGGTGAAGCCCGGCGCGATCTCCTCGACGTGGTGGGTGACCATGGCGATGGCCGGCGCGAACTCGTCCTGGGCCAGCGCGCCGAGGCGGCGGACCAGGTCCTCGCGGCCGCCGAGGTCGAGGCCGGCGGCCGGCTCGTCCAGCAGCAGCAGCTCGGGGTCGGTCATCAGGGCGCGCGCGATCAGGGTGCGCTTCTTCTCGCCCTCGGAGAGGGTGCCGAACTTGCGGGTGGTCAGGCCCGCCATGCCGAGCCGGTCCAGCAGGACGAGCGCGCGGGCCTCGTCGGACTGCTCGTACTGCTCCTGCCAGCTCACCGTCATGCCGTACGCGGCGGTGAGCACCGTCTGCAGCACGGTCTGCTCGGCGGGCAGCTTGTCGAACATCGCGGCGCCGGCCAGGCCGATCCGGGAGCGCAGCTCGAAGACGTCGATCTCGCCGAGCTTCTCGCCCAGCACGGACACCTTGCCGGAGGTCGGGAACAGGTACGTGGAGGCGATCTGCAGCAGGGTGGTCTTGCCGGCGCCGTTGGGGCCGAGGATCACCCAGCGCTCGCCCTCGGAGATGGACCACGAGACCTGGTCGACCAGCGCGCGCTCCTCCCGGACCACGGATACGTCCACCAGCTCCAGCACGTCGCTCATGCCTACGCCTTCCCCAATACAGAAATCACGGCCGTCGGTGCGGGCGGGCAGCCTACCCCGGCGGCCGGGTGGCACGGGGTGGGTGCGCCGCACACGCATGGGCAAACCTACGCCACCCGGATGACCGCCGATTCCGTAGGCTGGCCGGATGCTCGCGACTCCTGCCGACAATCCGTACGAAGAACCCCGTTCGGGGCGGCTGACCGCCTGGGGCAACGCCCTGCTGGCCGGCCTGGTGCCGCCCGACAACGCCGCCGCGGCCGTCCTCGGGGACGACGAGAGCCACCGGGTGACCGGCCTGCCCGGGGACGCGCCGGGCGAGCAGCACGGGCTCACCTGGGCGCTCGGGCGACTCCGGGTGCTCGGCGTGAAGGGCCTGCGGCTGGCCCTGCCGAGCGCCGGGCACCCGCTCGGGCTGACCGGTCCGCCGGCCTTCAACGAGCTCGCGATGGGCGCGGGCGAGGCGGTGCTGGCCGTCGGGGTGCCGCTCGGGCTGGTCCCGGAGGTCGAGGTGTTCGGCCCGGCCGGGGACCGCTCGGCGACGGTGCTCTGGCGCTGCTCCGAGGTGAACGACGCCCCGCCGGCCGACGTGCCCTCGCTGCACGAGGCCGAGCGCGAGCTGTCGGACGGCCTGCGCGAGGCCACCCTGCTGCTGACCCGCCTCGACGTGGCCGGGGCCGGTCCGGAGGCGCTGCGCGCGCTGGACGCGTTCCGCCGGCGCGGGCACGTCGAGCTGCTCGCCCCCGGGTACCCGCCGCGGGCCGTGCGGGTGCTGGAGTCGGCGCGGCAGGTCGGCGCGCTGCTCGCGATCGCCGCCGACAGCCACGGCGCCGCGGTCAGCGCCTCCGAGATGGCGGCCCGCCGGTCCGTCCTGGACCCCCTGCGCCGCACCGCCCGGCGCGCCCAGGTCGCGGCGTACAACGCCCTGGTGGACGAGCGGTAGCGGGCGGCGGCCGGGGCGTGCCCCGTGGATCACGTCCTGGCCCGGTCCGCAGACCGGCGCTACTCCTCGTCGCGGGCCTGGCCGTTGCGGACGGCCCAGAGCGCGGCCTGGGTCCGGTCGGCGAGGTCCAGCTTCATCAGGATGTTGGAGACGTGCGTCTTCACCGTCTTCTCGGACAGGTGCAGGCTGCGGGCGATCTCCCGGTTGGAGCGGCCGTCCGCGATGTGGCCGAGGACCTCGCGCTCGCGCTCGGTCAGGGTGCCGCCGCGGCCCTGCGGCGGGCGCGGGCCGTCGTCGGCGAGCAGCGCCTCGGCCAGCTCGGGCTGGAGCAGCACGTGGCCCGCGTGCACCGAGCGGATCGCGCCGGCCAGCGCCTCCGGGTCGACGTCCTTGTACACGTACCCGGCGGCGCCGGCCCGCAGCGCGGGGACCATCGTGCGGTGCTCGGTGAAGCTGGTGACGATCAGGATCCGGGCCCGGCTGCCCTCGCCCTTGAGCGTGCGCAGGGCCTCGATGCCGTCCGTGCCGGGCATCTTGAGGTCCATCAGGACGACGTCGGGGTCGAGCTCGCGGGCCCGCTCGACGCCCTCCGCGCCGTCGGCGGCCTCGCCGACCACCTCGATGTCGTCCTGCACCTCCAGGAAGGTGCGCAGGCCGCGGCGGACCACCTGGTGGTCGTCGACCAGCAGGACGCGGATTGCCGGCGTGCTGTCAGGCACCGGGGACCTCCATCTCGACGAGCGTCCCCGCGCCGGGGGCCGAGTCCAGGGTGAGCGAGCCGCCGACGGCGGCGGCGCGGTCGCGCATCGAGGCCAGGCCGAGGTGGCGGCCGGCCCGGCGGACGGACTCCGGGTCGAAGCCCCGGCCGTCGTCGCGGATCCGCAGGACGGCGCCGCGCGCGGGCGTGCCGGCCAGGGTGACGGTGACGCGCCGGGCGCCGGAGTGGCGCAGCGCGTTGTGCAGGGCCTCCTGGGCGACCCGCAGCAGCGCGGCCTCCTGGGTGGGCGGCAGGGCGCGGACGCCGTCGGCGGTGAAGGCGACGTCGGCGGTGTGGGCGCGGTCGAGGACCTGCACCTGGGAGGCCAGGGTGGCGCTGAGACCGTCCTCCTCCAGGGCGGCGGGGCGCAGTTCGACCACGACGGCGCGCAGTTCGTCGGCGGCCTCGGCGGCGAGCCGGGCGACCTCGGCGAGTTCGGCGCGGGCGCGGTCCGGGTCGCGGTCGACGAGGGTGGCGGCGGCCTTGGCGGTGAGCCGCAGGGAGAAGAGCTTCTGCGAGACGGCGTCGTGCAGGTCGTGGGCGATCCGGGCGCGTTCGCCGGCCAGGGTGAGTTCGCGGCTGCGCTCGTAGAGGCGGGCGTTGGAGAGGGCGAGGGCGGCGTGCGCGGCGAGGATCCGCAGCAGTTCCTCGTCGTGGTCGGTGAAGCCGCCGCCGCCGCGCTTGTTGGCGAGGAAGATGACGCCCATGACCTGGGGTTCGTCCTCGGCGGCGTCGGTGTCGAGGACGGGCATGCCGAGGAAGGCGTCCATCTCGGGGTGGGCGGCGGGCCAGCCGACGAACGCGGGGGCCCGGCGGACGTCGGCGAGCCGGGTCGGCCCGGTCTCGTGCAGCATCTCGGCGAGGACGCCGTGCTGGCGGGGCAGCGGGCCGATGGCCTTCCACTGCTCGTCGGTGACGCCGTCCACGACGAACTGGGCGAAGCCGCCGTGGTCGTCGGGCACGCCGAGGGCCGCGTACTCGGCGTCGAGCAGGTCGCGGGCGGAGGCGGTGATCCGGCGCAGCACCTCGCGGACCTCCAGGTGGCGGCTCATCGCGAGCAGGGCCCGGCTGACCGCCTCGATGCCGGACAGGCACGGGTCGCAGGCGGGCAGCGGGCCGTCGTGGACCGGCGGGCCGATCGGTATCCGGTCGACGGGCAGCAGGCCGGTGCGGGGTCGGCGGTCACTGGGCGGGGCGGGCATACCGCCAACCTACCGCCGCCTCCGGGGCCGCCGCGTCGGTCCACGGCCGCGCGGGGCCCAGGTCCGCGGACCTAGGACTCACAACTATTCCTTGCCGGAATCCTCAAGCACGCAAGGACCGAAAGGAAATTCATCCGCTAAATTCTGCAAGCTTTGAACTATCAACAACTGACCCATTTACCGCATCAATAATTGCAACCATATTCGCTGGCCTGCCATCACCTACGCCTGTCGCGCCGGCGTACGGCTCATTGGGCACATCTGCGGCGACAAGCGACATAAGCCAATAGATGTGACCGACTCCAGAATCGTCAACCTTGGAAATCAGCTCGCTGCTGCCGATCTTCATTCCGGGATGTCCAACCAGAGCCAATGAATACGCGCTTTCCGCCGACAAGACAGGGCCAGGAAGAACCGGCATATCCACATGGCGGGCAGCAAAGGAAGAAACCTGCCGGTCGCCCGCAACAATTACATCCAGTCGCATTGGGAGGAGAATGCCGCCCTTGCGGGAGCGCCACTCCACAATCCTTGAATTGTCGCCACCTCCACCCACTGGATGGATCTTGGGTTCACTGCCATTAAGCGCCCACGGAAAATGCAATCGCGCAAATTCGGTTCCCGCCTCCAGTGCATCTTCGTCGGACAGCGGAGTCGCAACATTTGCACTAGCAGGGACGCCGAGGCGACCCGAAACGACCTCACCGGTTGGCCAGGAAACCGTCAGATCACCCGCGTGCGTGACTACACTGATCCTCACCGCTTGACCCGAATTCGGAGTAGAGCCTGCGAGCCGCACTCGCTCCAGCGGCATATCCGGCCCAAAGAACTCGCGGACCGCCCTCTTCGCAGAATCCAGTTGGGAGGAATTGATCGGCCCTTCAATTCCCACTCGATCAGACCGAACGGAGGGCCAGAAGACAAGCACAAGTGCAGCGAAAGCAATTATTCCACCAATAGCCACCAAAAACCATCGCTTCCGGGCGTCGATCGGAATCGCCATCGACACTTGACCACCTTTTCCCGGCCTAGGGAACCCAATAAATAAGGCGCACACTGTCTCCGCAGCACTCGGCAATCCAATGCCAGGAGACCCCAAGGGGATGCCCCCGTTGGGGTCTCCTGGCGGCGCCCCGGATCTTATCAAAGCCACAGCAATACGATTTTTAAGTAGCGTGAAATTAGGGCGGAAGAGAATTTCAGAAAAGGCCTCTGGGGCCCAGCCAGCAGCTGGATGCTGAAAGTCGAGGATACGCGAGCGCCCACGCGCGCCGACTAGGCCCGAGCAGGCCAGTCATCTCACGAATTAGCAGATATCAACCGGGACATTGGTGAGCTTGTTTTGCCCCTGAGCCTGCACCCATCCGACTATTCCCGAGCAGTCGTTAAAGCCGAGGTTGTAGAAGCTCTCATAGTGCGCCTGCCCCGGACTCTGCGAGAACCACCCACTGCCATAGTCATAGCCATGATAGCTAAAGCCAAGCCGAGCCGTGATGGTACTCCCTCCGGTCTTATAGTACTGGTCGTCGAGAGCCCAGTAGCCGCTTCCGTCGTCCTGAGTCCGAACGTAAGTGTAGAGGTCACCGTTCGTCAGGTGCGTCGATTCGTACCAGCTGGCAGACGCATTCGGGGCAGCTGCTAAGCCAAGCATTGCCACAGCCAGCAATAGGCCGATAATAGAACGGATTCGCATGTATTATCCCCTGCCTTCTAGGTTGAGTAGCTCGTTGCACACGGCACCAAGAAGCCCTGGTATTCCGACCCCAGACCATCTCTACCCAGTAGCCAATCATGATGGCTTCGGTCTGCATAGCACGCGGCAGGGACCGGCGAACCCATCAGGCCAGCACCCCGAGGGCCGGCTTAAAGTGGGAATTGTTTTGAATTTTCACCAAATTGCTTTAAGTGTCGGCTTTGTGCAAGTTAAGGGCATCAACAAACAATAATGACAGATCGCTTCACGTGCACCATAAACGAACGTTGCCAGGATTGTCGCAGCTATCCCAGCCCCCGGGGGCGATCAGGCTGCGAGCCCGCAGCGTCAGGCTTTGAAGAGCCGGTGCGGCGGCTAAGTCCGCCAGGCCAAGACCCTGTTGAGTGCGTTGACGCGGTCGCCCGGCGACGGCGTACGTCTGGGCAAGACCAACTGACCGCCCTGGGAAGCTGGCTGGAACAGGTCCTCCTCCCCCGATAAGCCGCCGCGTGGGCATGCGCAGTTAGCCGAGCAACGGAGACCAGACCGTGCTGGCCTGAACAGGCAGCTGACAAACGTCCGCTCGAGCGTGACTTTCCCGCCATCGGGGCAACTGTGCCACCATGCCACCGCCCCTTGGAGAACTCGAGGTGATCGGAGGCAGTGATCATGGGCCCCTGGACTGTCTTCCTCCGGTCCCCAACGCAGGGGGCCATGCCGCCCAGAAGGCCCGAGGGGCGGCCCACCCGAACGGCGGTTTCTAGCGGTCGTCGCAACACGTGGTCGGTTGTCTAGGCCGCGATGAGTTTATGCAGACGCTCGGCTGGGGTTTCCCAGCCGAGCGTTTTGCGTGGGCGGCCGTTGAGCTCGGCGGCGACGGCGGCCAGGTGCTCCGGGCCGTGGACGGCCAGGTCGGTGCCCTTGGGGAAGTACTGCCGCAGCAGGCCGTTGGTGTTCTCGTTGGAGCCGCGCTGCCAGGGACTGGCCGGGTCGCAGAAGTAGACCGGGATGTCGGTGGCCAGGGTGAACAGGCCGTGCTCGGCCATCTCGGATCCCTGGTCCCAGGTCAGTGACCGCACCAGGTGAGCGGGCAGGGTCCGCACGGTCGCGACCAGGGCGTCGCGCACCTGCTCGGCGGTGCGGCCGCCCGGCAGGTGCAGGAGCATGACGTAGCGGGTGGTGCGCTCGACCAGCGTGCCGATCGCCGAGGCGCCGTCCTTGCCGATGATGAGATCGCCTTCCCAGTGCCCGGGAACCGCCCGGTCCTCCACCTCGGCGGGACGCTCGCTGATCATGACCATCGGGTGGGCGAACCTGGGCCTGCGCGCGGCGGCCCGGCCGTGGGGGACACGGCGGGCGCGGCCGGTGCGCAGGGCTCCGGCCAGCTCGCGGCGAAGCTCACCACGGCCCTGGACGTAGAGGGCCTGGTAGACGGTTTCGTGGGCCACGTGCATCTCCGGCCGCTCGGGAAAGGTGTCCCGCAGAGCCTGACAGATCTGCTCCGGGCTCCACCGCTTGTCCAGGTGATGCTGGAGGAAGTCCCGCAGCTCGGAGTTCCGGGCGATCTTGCCCGGCTTGGGGCGGGGCCGGCGGGCGTCCGCGCGGGCCTGTGCGGCGTGAGGCCGGTAACTGTGGCTGCCCGGATGGCGGTTGCGCCGGATCTCGCGGCTGACCGTGGAGGGACTGCGGCCCAGCTCGGCGGCGATCGCGCGGACGGTGGCCTTCTCCCGCAGCCGGTCGGCGATGTGGATCCGCTCGTCCTCGCGCAGGTACCGGGACGGACCAGACGGCTCTGCTACCGCTCGCAGCGGTAGCAGAGCCGTCTTCTGCGTCCCTGTGGGCTTGCGCCCGTTACGCCACTTCTGGCCGGTCCGGACGTCGATGCCGACGATCCGGCAGGCCTCTTTATTGCTGTAGCCCTGCTGCATGAGCCGGGAGTATGCCGCTCGTTCCCGGGTCAGCTTCCGCGGGCCCTGAGGCGTCCGGTCCTTACGGATCTCGAAGTCCAATGCATCCCCTGAGCTGGGGTGTTGCAACGACTCCTAGAACCCAAGAACGGGAAGGCCGCCCCTCGGCGGTCGGCAGAGCTCAGCCCTTCTGCATGACCTCGGGCTCGTGTCGCCGCTGCAGGCGCGTGATGACGAGGCCGAGGACGACCGAGATCACCACCAGCGCGCCGGCGTCGATCAGCAGCTGACCAATGCTGGGGTGCCACAGCGGGTCGTACTCGGGGTTGTTGAAGTCCTTGTTCCACGGACCGAGCAGGTGCGACAGGTCGATTGTGGTGGCGACCATTGCGGTGCCCCATCGGGCCGGCATCAGCCAGGCGACCTGTTCCAGACCGGGCTTACTGAAAATCTGGAAGAGGCAACCGGTGAAGACGACCTGGACGATGGCGAACATCACCAGCAGCGGCATGGTCTTCTCGGCGGTCTTCACCAGGGCCGAGATCATCAGGCCGAACATCATCGCGGCGAAGCTCAGCAGGATCATGCCGATGGTCATCTCGATGATAGGCAGGTTCTTGACGATCAGGCCGTGCTCGGGGAGCTTGCGAGGCAGGAAGCCGACGGCAGAGATGATGGCGCCTTGGATCACACTGAAGATGCCCAGCACGATGATCTTGGACATCATGTACGCCGACCGGGACAGGCCGGTGGCCCGTTCCCGTTCGTAGATCGCCCTTTCCTTGATCAACTCGCGGACCGAGTTGGCCGCGCCCGAGAAGCAGGCGCCGATCGCCAGGATCAGCATGATCGTCGCGGCCCCGCTGTTGATCCCGAGCTGGCTCTTCGGGTTCCGCGCCAGACCCGCATCGTTGGGGATCAACACACTTACCACGCCAATGACAGCCGGCAGCAGCACCGACAGCGCGAGGAAGCCGCGGTCCGAGGCGAGCACGGACATATAGCGTCGCATCAGCGTCCACAGCTGGGAGCCCCAACTCTGCGGCTTCGGCGGCCGGACAGCCTCCTGGGCCACCTGCACGTGCTGTACCTCGCCCGCCTCCACGGTGGGCGCGGAGTACTGCTGGTAGTGCACCGAACCGCGGTAGCGGCCGGCCCAGTCGTGGTCCGGGTAGTTCTCGAAGGCCTGGAAGACGTCGGCCCAGGTCTCGTACCCGAAGAAGTGCAGCGCCTCGTCCGGCGGGCCGAAGTAGGCCACTGAGCCGCCCGGCGCCATCACCAGCAGCCGGTCGCAGAGCGCGAGTTCGGCCACCGAGTGGGTGACGACCAGGATGGTGCGGCCGTCGTCGGCGAGGCCGCGCAGCATCTGCATGACCTCGCGGTCCATGCCCGGGTCGAGGCCCGAGGTGGGCTCGTCCAGGAAGATCAGCGACGGCTTGGTGAGCAGCTCCAGGGCGACGGAGACGCGCTTCTGCTGGCCGCCGGAGAGCGCGGTGATCTTGTTGTCGGCGCGCTTGTCCAGGCGCAGCTCGTAGAGCACCTCGTCGATCCGGGCCTCGCGCTCGCGGGCCTCGGTGTCGCCGGGGAAGCGCAGCCGGGCCGCGTACTTGAGGCCGGTGCGGACCGTCAGTTCCTTGTGCAGGATCTCCGACTGCGGCACCAGGCCGATGCGCGAGCGCAGTTCGGCGAACTGCTTGTAGAGGTTGCGGCCGTCGTACAGGACGTCGCCGCGGTCGGCCGGGCGGTAGCCGGTGAGGGCGCGCAGCAGGGTCGACTTGCCGGAGCCGGACGGGCCGATGACGGCGACCAGGGACTTCTCCGGGACGCCGAAGCTGACGTCGTTGAGCAGGATCTTCTTGGCGCCCTTGTGCTCGACCTCGACGGTCAGGTGGCGGGCGGAGAAGGAGACGGCGCCGGTGTCGACGAACTCCTGCAGCTGGTCGCCGACCAGGACGAAGCTGGAGTGACCGACGGTCAGGCGGTCCTGCGGCCCCATCAGCTGGCGCTGGACGCGCTGGCCGTTGAGGAAGATGCCGTTGTGGCTGCCGAGGTCGACGATCTCGTACCGGCCGTCGGGCAGCTGGCGCAGCTCGGCGTGGTGGCGGGAGACCTGCAGGTCGGAGACCACGATGTCGTTGTCGAGGGCGCGACCGATCCGGACGGTGTTCATGCCGGCCGACAGGTTGCGGATCATCGTCGGCTGCGGGCCGCCGGCGTCGTGCTGCGGGCCCTGCTGCTGGGGGAAGCCCTGCTGCGGGAACCCGCCGTGCTGCGGGCCCTGCTGCTGCGGGAAGCCCTGCTGCTGCCCGGCCCACTGCTGCTGGGGCTGCGGCTGCCCGGCCCACTGCTGCTGGGGCGGCTGCTGGGCCCACGGCTGGGCGGCCGGCTGCTGCTGGACGGGCGGCTGGGGCGCCGGGGTGTGGCTGCGGCTGGTCGCGGCCTCGTGCCAGGCGGGCGCCGGCGCGGCGGCCTGGGCCGGCGCGGAGAAGTTCAGCCGCGGCCCGTTCTCGGCGTTGCCGAGGTTGACCACGGCCCCCGGGAACAGCTGGGCCTGCATGGTGCGGGCGCCGCCGGTGTAGGTGCCGTTGGTGCTCCCGTGGTCGTCGAGCTGCCAACCCGCCCCGTTGAAGGAGATGGTGGCGTGCTGCCAGGAGACCCTGGCGTCGTCGAACGGGAAGTCCGACTGCGGGTTGCGCCCGATGGTGTAGGACTGCCCCGGCTCCAATGTCCGCTGCTGTCCGTTGATCTCAATGACGAGTTGCGGCACTGCGCGCCTGCCCCGCTCTCTCGGTCCCCCGATTGTGGCCCCCGACCGGGGGTGCGATGTCCTGGATCTGACGGGGGAATCATTCCAGTCCGTCACCCGTTGATGAAAGTCACCCCCGGTGACTGTGACCAGGCGGCAACGATTCGCGGACGGCCCCGCCGCCGACCCTGATCGTCACCGCTGCGCAACCGTCCGGTCACCCGGCTCGGCGCGCACCCCGCCCACCGACTTCACGATGTCGCGTCCAGGACGCGGACGGGTGCCGTGACCTCGCCGGTCGGCGGGTAGCGTGGGAGTCACCATGAACGCATCGCCCTTGGCCGCAGAGCCGTTCCCCGCCCCGCTGCCCCGGACCGAGGACGAGCGCACCCTGCTCGTCAAGGTGTTCGGCAAGGACCGCCCCGGCATCACCGCCGGCCTCTTCGCCACGCTGGCCCGGTTCGACGTCGACGTGATCGACATCGAGCAGGTCGTGACCCGTGGCCGGATAACGCTGTGTGCCCTGGTCACCCCGCCGGCCGGCGGCACGCCCGGTGCCGAGGGCGAGCTGCGCTCGACCGTGCACCGCTGGGCCGAGGAGCAGAAGCTCCAGGCCGAGATCATCTCCGGCATCGGCGACAACCGGCCGCGCCGCGAGGGCCGCTCGCACGTCACCGTGCTGGGCCACCCGCTGACCGCCTCCGCGGTCTCCGCGCTCACCTCCCGGATCAGCGACGCGGGCGGCAACATCGACCGCGTCTTCCGGCTCGCCAAGTACCCGGTGACCGCGGTCGAGCTGGCCGTCTCGGGTGTCGCCACCGACCGGCTCCGTGCCGAGCTGGCCCAGGAGGCGGCCACCCAGCGGGTGGACATCGCCGTGGTCGCGGCCGGCCTGGAGCGCCGGGCCAAGCGGCTGGTGGTGATGGACGTCGACTCGACCCTGATCCAGGACGAGGTGATCGAGCTGTTCGCCGCCCACGCGGGCTGCGAGGAGGAGGTCGCCGAGGTGACGGCCGCGGCGATGCGCGGCGAGCTGGACTTCGCCGAGTCGCTGCGCGCCCGGGTGGCGCTGCTGGCCGGTCTGGACGCCGGGGTGACGGAGAAGGTGCGCGCGCAGGTCCGGTTCACGCCGGGGGCGCGCACCCTGATCCGGACGCTGCAGCGGCTGGGCTTCCAGGTCGCGGTGGTCTCCGGCGGGTTCACCCAGGTCACCGACCACCTGGTGGAGCAGCTGGGGCTGGACTACGCGGCGGCCAACACCCTGGAGGTGGTGGACGGCAGGTTCACCGGCCGGGTGGTCGGCGAGATCGTCGACCGGGCGGGCAAGGCCCGCTGGCTGGCCCGGTTCGCCGAGCAGGCCAAGGTGCCGCTGGAGCAGACGGTGGCGATCGGTGACGGCGCGAACGACCTGGACATGCTGAACGCGGCCGGGCTGGGCGTGGCCTTCAACGCCAAGCCGGTGGTGCGGGAGGCCGCGGACACCGCGGTGAACGTGCCGTTCCTGGACACCGTGCTGTACCTGCTGGGCATCACTCGGGAAGAGGTCGAGGCGGCCGACGCGCTGCACGGCACGCCGACCGAGTAGCCGCCGGACGTGCGCGAGGGGCGCGGGAGGATGTCCTCCGCGCCC
>NZ_JBHXTG010000039.1:0-61153 GCF_042677465.1 Kitasatospora sp. NPDC127111 | reverse complement strand
GGCCGGGCCGCGCGCCGGGCGCCCGCCCCCCCCGCAGTCGGCCGCGGGGTCGGCGGGGGGGGGGCGGGTGCGCCCGCCCGCCCCCCCCCCCCCCCACGTCTGCTCAATCCTGCGGCTCCGCTCAGTCCTGTCAGTCCGGCGGCTCTGCTCAGTCCTGCGGCGTGTGGTACGAGACCAGCTCGGCCACGCCCGGCTCGACGCCCTTCCACGACCCGCTGAAGCTGAGCACCGCGATGGCGGCGGTCGGGAACCCGCCGAGCCGCAGCCGCTCCAGCGCGTCCCGGTCGCCCTCGTCGCCGGCCAGCACCTGGGTGAGCCCGAGCACGCCGGGGTTGTGGCCGACCAGCACCAGGTCGTTGTACTCCTCCGGGGTCTCCTGCAGCACGGTGATGATCTCGCCGGGGCTGGCCTCGTAGATCCGTTCCTCGTACACGGTCTTGCGGGAGCGCTTGGGCAGTTCGTGCGCGGCGAGCTTCCACGTCTCACGGGTGCGCAGGGCCGTGGAGCAGAGCACGTAGTCGGGGTTGATGCCGGAGTCGGCGAGCCAGCGGCCGGCGTCCGGGGCCTGGTGGCGGCCCCGGTCGGCCAACGGCCGCTCGTGGTCGTCCACGCCGTTGGGCCAGTCGGCCTTGGCATGGCGGAGAACGATGATCCTGCGGGGCGTGTCGGCGCTCATACCCAGCAAGCTTGGCAGAAAAGCCGCCGCGTGGCGCGATGCTGCCGGTTGCCGCCACCCGCAGGGGTGGAGGGTGCCATCATGCGCCGTTCGCCGGGGCTTCGCCCGGTGGACGGCGGACAGCCGGACAGCCGGACGGCGGGCGGTGTGACGGCTGACGGTCGGACAGCGGACGACCGGACGGCTGACGGCCCGCGCGGGCCCTGCGCTGGCCCGGCCGACGCGGACCCGCGCGGCCGGCGGTCGGTGCGGGTTCGGTCAGCCCAGGTTGCGGGCGACGATGGCGACGATGATCAGCAGGACCACGATGCCGCCGATCGTCGCGGCGAGCTGGCCCAGCTTCTTGTGGCCGTCGGTGGGGTTCGGTTCGAGTACGGGCATGACCGGATTCTCCCACCCCGGCCGTGCCCGTCGGGCAGCGCCCCCTCGCGCCGCGGTCAGGCCCCGGCGGGCGCGGCGGGGCGCAGCGCCTCGTCCTCGATGTGCCGCGCCCTCGCCGCCCGCAGGCCGAACAGCATCTGCGGCACCAGCAGCAGCGCGAGGAAGCCCAGCGGCAGGTACCAGTCGCCGGTGGCCTGGTACAGCCGGCCGATCAGGATCGGGCCGGGGATGGAGATCAGGTAGCCGACGCCCTGGGCGAAGGCGGAGAGCTGGGCCACCCCGCCGGCGGTCCGAGCGCGCAGGCCGATCATGGTGAGCACCAGCGGGAAGGCGCAGTTGGAGAGGCCGACCAGGGTCGCCCAGAGCCACGGCGCGCCGGCCGGCGCCAGGGCGAGTCCGGCGTACCCGGCGATGCCGCAGGAGGCGAGCACCACCACGAAGAGCCGCTGGTCGCCGCGGCGTGCGGCGAGGTTGGGCAGGACGAAGGAGACCGGGACGCCGATCACCATGGTCAGCGCCAGCAGCACGCCGGAGGCGCCCTCGGAGACCCCGGCGTCCTGGAAGATCTTCGGCAGCCAGCCCATCACCACGTAGGCGCCGGTGGCCTGCAGGCCGAAGAAGCAGGCCATCGCCCAGGCGGTCCGGCTGCGGGTGATCGGCAGCTTGTCGGTGGTCGCGCCGCCCGCGCGGTCGCCGCGCTCGCGCTTGGCCGCCATCACCGGCAGCCAGAGCAGCAGGGCGAGTGCGCCGAGCGAGGCCCAGACGCCCAGGCCGACCCGCCAATCGCCGCCGAGCGCGCCGGTCAGCGGCACGGTGACGGCGGCGGCGAGCGAGGTGCCGGCCGACAGCGCCATGGAGTACAGGCCGATCATCGGGCCGACCCGCTGCGGGAAGTACCGCTTGATCACCACCGGGATCAGCACGTTGGAGACCGCCACCCCGGCGAGCGCCAGCGCGGTCAGCAGCAGGAAGACGGCCGTGCCGCCGGCGAACGAGCGGGCCAGCACGCCCGCCGTGATCGCCCCCATGCCCGCGGTGATCACCGCGATCGGGCCGACCCGCCGGGCCATGCCCGGCGCGGCGAAGCCGAACAGGGCGAAGCAGAGCGAGGGGACGGCCGCCAGCAGGCCGGCCAGCGTGGGGTTCATCCCCAGGTCGGCCCGGACCCGGTCGAGCAGCGGCCCGAGGCTGGTGACCACGGGGCGGAGGTTGAAGGCGGCGGCGGCGATCGCGACGGCGAACAGCCAGCCGAGGTACGTGCTCCGGTGACGGGCGGACCGCTCGGTCTGCGGCCGGACCCCGGTGTGCGGGGCCGTGGTGGTGTCTGCTGCGGGTGGCATGGGAGCCATCATAGAATGATGGGATGAATTAGCGCACCCGGGAATTGGCATGATGTCCCCCCACCCACCAACCGGCCGCCGCCCCCACCCGCGACCCAAGCCGCAAGGAGTCACCCCGTGGCGCTGTCCTCGCCGAGGCGCACCCCGCTGTCCGACCAGGTGATCGCGCAGCTGCGCGCCCAGATCACCTCGGGCGAATGGCCGGTCGGCTCGCGCATCCCGACCGAGGCCGCCCTGGTCGAGCAGCTCGGCGTCGCCCGCAACACCGTCCGCGAGGCCGTCCGCGCCCTCGCCCACAACGGCCTGCTCGACATCCGCCAGGGCTCCGGCACGTACGTCCTCGCCACCAGCGAGCTGGCCGGGGTCATGCACCGCCGCTTCGCCGACGCCGACCACGCCCAGGTCGCCGAACTCCGCGTCACCCTGGAGACCTCCGCCGCCGGCCTGGCCGCCACCCGCCGCACCGACCGCGACCTCGACCTGCTGGACGCCGCCCTCGCCCGCCGCGAGGACGCCTGGCGCTCCGGCGACGCCGAGGACTTCATCCAGGCCGACGCCGCCTTCCACCAGGCCGTCGTCGCCGCCGCCCACAACGACGTCCTCGCCGCCGTCTACGCCGACCTCGGCGAGGTCACCCGCGCCCACCTGCGCCACGACGTCGGCCCCGAGCTGATCGCCGAGCGCTACCTCGGCCACGACAAGATCCTCGACGCCATCCGCGCCGGCGACCCCGAACGGGCCTCCGTCGAGGCCGGCCGCGCCATCGGCGCCTGCGCCGACGCGGACGCCTGACGCCCCGCACCTCCCGCCCGGGGCACAGCAGAACCGCCCGGCACCCCCTCCGTGCGGAAGGGGTGCCGGGCGGTGGGGCAGCGGCAGCCGGTCAGGCGCCGATGGCGTGCAGGCCGCCGTCCACGTGGACGATCTCGCCGGTGGTCTTCGGGAACCAGTCCGACAGCAGGGCGACGACGCCGCGGCCGGCCGGCTCCGGGTCGCTCAGGTCCCACTTCAGCGGGGAGCGGCTGTCCCAGGTGGCGGCCAGGTCGGGGAAGCCCGGGATGGACTTGGCGGCCATCGAGCCGATCGGACCGGCCGAGATCAGGTTGCAGCGGATGTTCCGCTCGCCCAGGTAGCGCGCCAGGTAGCGGTTGGTGGACTCCAGCGCCGCCTTGGCCGGGCCCATCCAGTCGTACTGCGGCCAGGCGAACTGGGCGTCGAAGGTCAGGCCGACCACCGAGCCACCGTCCTGCATCAGCGGCAGCAGCGCCATGGTCAGCGACTTCAGCGAGAACGCCGAGACCTGCATGGCGGTGGCCACGGACTCCCACGGCGTGTCCAGGAAGTTCCCGCCCAGGGCGTCCTGCGGGGCGAAGCCGATCGAGTGGACGATGCCGTCCAGGCTCGGCAGGTGCTCGCGCACCTGGTCGGCGATGCCGGCCAGCTGCTCCTCGCTGGACACGTCCAGCTCCAGCACCTTGACCGGGTTCGGCAGCTTCTTGGCGATCCGCTCGGTGAGGGACGGGCGCGGGAAGGCGGTGAGGATGATCTCGGCGCCCTGCTCCTGCGCGAGCTTGGCGGTGTGGAAGGCGATGGAGGACTCCATCAGCACACCCGTGATCAGGATCCGCTTGCCCTCGAGGATTCCGCTCATGTTCAGTGACCCATGCCCAATCCGCCGTCGACGGGAATGACGGCTCCGGTGATGTACGCGGCCTCGTCCGAACCGAGGAACCGCACGGTGGAGGCGACCTCGGCGGGCGCCGCGTAGCGGCCCAGCGGCACGCCCGAGACGATCTCCGCACGGCGCTCGTCGCTGAGCACTGCGGTCATGTCGGTGTCGACGAAGCCGGGGGCGACCACGTTGACGGTGATGTTGCGCGGGCCCAGCTCGCGCGCCAGCGAGCGGGCGAAGCCGACCAGGCCGGCCTTGGAGGCGGCGTAGTTCGCCTGGCCCGTCGAGCCGGAGAGGCCGACCACCGAGGAGATCAACACGACCCGGCCCTTGCGGGCGCGCATCATCAGCTTGGAGGCGCGCTTGACCACTCGGAACGTGCCGGTGAGGTTGGTGTCCACGACGGAGGTGAAGTCCTCCTCCGACATGCGCAGCAGCAGCGTGTCGTTGGTGATGCCGGCGTTGGCGACCAGCACCTGCACGGCGCCGTGCTTGGCCTCGATCTCCGTGAACGCCGCGTCGACCTGGGCGCTGTCGGTGATGTCGCAGCGCACCGCGAGGACGTCGTACTTGGCCAGCTCCTCGGGCACCTCGCCCGAGCGGCTGGTGATGGCGACCTTGTCGCCCGCCTCGGCGAAGGCCAGGGCGATCGCGAGGCCGATGCCCCGGTTACCTCCGGTGACGAGAACCGAGCGGCTCAACGATCCACCTCTCTCCGTTGGTGTGCGTACGTCGGAATGCGCACGCGGTGTGACGCTATCGGTCGCCCCGGGGCGGAGACGAATCGGGCTCCCACAGCGCCTCACCGATGGAACTGTCGCAATCCGACAATGCGTGCCCATCCCGCTCCCCGCCCCGGTCACACCCGCCACGCGCCCCGCCGCGCCCCCGTCCGCACCACCGCCCGGCCCCCCGTCCGCACCACCTCGCGCGGCTCCGCCCGCCGCTCCGCCCGACCGGCCCGCCGGGAACACGCGCCGCGGCGCACCCGTTGCCCCCGGTGGTGCGGGGCGACCGGGGCCGCCCGCACCGCATCCCCCGAACGGGCCCCGAGCGAAGGCAGAGCGCGATGAGCGAGCGAAGCGAGCGGACCGTCGAGGTGGGCGCATGAGTGGAGCACGGCCCGGTACCGCCCGGCGGCGCGGACGACTGCTGGCCCTGGCCGCCCTGGCGGCCGGCGCGGGAGCGGCCGCCTGGTCGCTGCGCGACCTGCCTGCGGCCTTCGGCCGGCGGCCG
This sequence comes from Kitasatospora sp. NPDC127111, assembly GCF_042677465.1. NCBI lineage: Bacteria > Bacillati > Actinomycetota > Actinomycetes > Kitasatosporales > Streptomycetaceae > Kitasatospora > Kitasatospora sp. NPDC127111. Next base: position 55,848 of record NZ_JBHXTG010000039.1, on the reverse strand, counting down.
GACGGCGAGCGCGAGGAGCGGGTGCGCAACTCCCCGCAGTACCGCGACGGCGTCTTCCACAACGCGCCCTCCACACTGGCCCGGGCCAAGTCCGCGCCCGACTTCGACCGCGACACCCTGCGCCGGATGCTGTTCGAGCGCGCCGGCCGGGTGCCCGCGCACCCGGTGCCGACCGTCCGCCCGGCCGGCGGCCCCGGTCCGGCCGCCGAGGGCGTGGAGATCACCTGGTACGGACACGCCTCCGCGCTGGTGGAGATCGAGGGCACCCGGGTGCTGCTCGACCCGATCTGGAGCGATCGCTGCTCCCCCGCCGCGCACGTCGGCCCGAAGCGGCTGCACCCGGTGCCGGTGGAGCTGGAGGAGCTGCCGCAGGTCGACGCGGTGCTGATCTCGCACGACCACTACGACCACCTCGACATGGCGACGGTCAAGCGCCTGGTGCGCAGCCAGTCGGCGCCGTTCGCGGTGCCCCTCGGCATCGGCGGCCACCTGCGCCGCTGGGGCGTCCCGGAGCACCGGATCATCGAGCTGGACTGGGACGAGACCTGCCACCTCGGCGAGCTGACGGTCACCCTGACCTCCGCCCACCACTTCTCCGGCCGCGGGCTGACCCGCAACACCACGCTCTGGGGCTCCTGGGTGATCGCCGGGCCGAGCCGCAAGGTCTTCTACACCGGGGACTCCGGCTACTTCGAGGGCTACGCGAAGATCGGCGAGCAGCACGGCCCGTTCGACGCCGCCCTGGTCCAGATCGGCGCCTACGACACCGCCTGGGCGGACATCCACATGACGCCGGAGGACGCCGTCCTGGCCCACCGCGAGCTGAACGCCGGCCTGCTCGTCCCGGTGCACTGGTGCACCTTCAACCTGAGCCCGCACCCGTGGGCCGAGCCGATCGAGCGGCTGCTCGCGGAGGCCAAGCAGCAGGCCGTCCCGGTGGCCGTGCCGCGCCCCGGCGAGCGGGTGGACGTCGACAACCCGCCGGAGCTGGACGGATGGTGGGAGGGCGTCGCCTGACGGCCCGACCGGCCGCGTGTGTCGTACCGAAATGCGCTGGCCGAAACCCTGTGAACGGGAAATGATGCGGTGCGGGTACCCCTGTCCGGGGCCGCCCGCACCGCCATCCCCCCGACCAGGGAGCCCGATTGCCTCCGAAGCCCCCGACCAGCAGCGCCGGCGCCCCGCGCGGGCGCGCCGTCGACCCGCTGTTCCTCGCCTACCCGTTGCGCACGCTGGCCGACGCCGCCCTCAGCCGGGCGCGCGAACTCGGCGCTGTGCACGCCGACTTCAGGCTGGAGCGGGTCCGCAGCGCCTCCTGGCGACTGCGGGACGCCCGACCGGCCGGCACCTCCGACAGCGTGCAGCTCGGCTTCGCCGTCCGGGTCCTGCTGGACGGCGCCTGGGGCTTCGCCGCCGGGGTGGACCTGACCACGGCCGCGGCCGCCAAGGTCGCCGAGCAGGCCGTCGCGGTGGCCCGGCTCTCCGGCGGGATCAGCCGGGCGGCCGGGTCGAAGGAGCGGGTCGAGCTGGCGGACGAGCCGGTCCACGCCGACGCCACCTGGGTCTCCGCGTACGAGGTGAACCCCTTCGAGGTGCCGGACGCCGAGAAGACGGCGCTGCTCGCCGACTGGAGCGCGCGGCTGCTGGCCGCCGAGGGCGTCTCGCACGTCCAGGCCACCCTGATGACGGTGCAGGAGAACAAGTTCTACGCCGACACCGCCGGCACCGTGACCACCCAGCAGCGGATCCGGCTGCACCCGACGCTGGAGGCCACCTCGGTGGACGAGCGCACCGGGGCGTTCGACTCGATGCGCACCCTGGCCCCGCCGGTCGGGCGCGGCTGGGAGTACCTCGTGGGGGGCCGGGGGTCGTCCCCCGACGGGCGGAGCCTGACGGGCACCGGCTGGGACTGGGACGCCGAGCTGGCCGAACTGCCCGTCCTGCTGGCCGAGAAGATGAAGGCGCCGAGCGTCGAGGCCGGTCACTACGACCTGGTGATCGACCCGTCCAACCTCTGGCTGACCATCCACGAGTCGATCGGCCACGCCACCGAGCTGGACCGCGCGCTCGGCTACGAGGCCGCCTACGCCGGCACCTCCTTCGCCACCTTCGACAAGCTCGGCTCGCTGAAGTACGGCTCCGAGCTGATGCACGTCACCGGCGACCGCACCGCCGAGCACGGCCTCTCCACCATCGGCTACGACGACGAGGGCGTCGCCACCCAGTCCTGGGACCTCGTCAAGGACGGCGTCCTGGTGGGCTACCAGCTGGACCGCGCGATGGCGAAGCTGAAGGGCTTCGACCGCTCCAACGGCTGCGCCTTCGCCGACTCCCCCGCGCACGTCCCGGTGCAGCGGATGGCCAACGTCTCGCTCCAGCCGGCCGCCGGCGGCCCCGACACCGAGGGCCTGTTCGCGGGCGTGGAGAACGGCCTCTACATCGTCGGCGACCGCTCCTGGTCCATCGACATGCAGCGCTACAACTTCCAGTTCACCGGCCAGCGCGCGTACGCCATCAAGAACGGCGAACTCGCGGGCCAGGTCAAGGACTTCGCCTACCAGGCCACCACCACCGACTTCTGGGGCTCGATGGCGGCCGTCGGCGGCCCGCAGACCTACGTCCTGGGCGGCGCCTTCAACTGCGGCAAGGCCCAGCCGGGCCAGGTCGCGGCGGTCAGCCACGGCTGCCCCTCGGCGCTGTTCCGCAACGTCAACGTGCTCAACACCCAGCAGGAGGCGGGTCACTGATGGCCGCGATGCAGCCCCACGAACTCGTCGAGCTGGCGCTCGGCCTCTCCCGCGCCGACGGCTGCGTGGTGATCGCCGACGAGGAGTCGACCGCCAACCTCCGCTGGGCCGGCAACGCGCTCACCACCAACGGGGTCACCCGCGGCCGCCGGCTGACCGTGGTCGCCACGGTCGCCGGGGCCGAGGGCACCGCCTCCGGCGTGGTCTCCCGCGAGGCCGTCACCGCCGACGAGGTGGAGGGCCTGGTCCGGGCCGCCGAGGAGGCCGCCCGGGCAGCCGGCCCGGCCGAGGACGCCCAGCCGCTCGTCGCCGACCGGCCGGCCTCGCCCGACTTCACCGAGCCGCCGGCCGAGACCTCGATCGAGGTGTTCGCGGCCTTCGCGCCCGCCCTCGGCGAGGCCTTCGCCCGCGCCGCCGCGCAGGGCGAGCTGCTGTACGGCTTCGCCCGGCACGAGCTGGTCTCCAGCTACCTGGGCACCTCCACCGGCCTGCGGCTGCGCCACGACCAGCCGACCGGCATGGTCGAGCTGAACGCCAAGACGGCGGACCTCACCGGCTCCGCCTGGGCCGGCGCCGCCACCCGGGACTTCACCGACGTGGACGTCACCGACCTGCACGCCCAGGTCTCCAAGCGGCTGACCTGGGGCGCCAACCGGATCGACCTCCCGGCCGGCCGGTACGAGACGCTGCTGCCGCCCTCGGCGGTGGCCGACCTGATGGTGTACCTGAGCTGGTCCTCCGGCGGCCGGGACGCCTTCGAGGGCCGGACGGTCTTCTCCAAGCCCGGCGGCGGCACCCGGATCGGCGACGAGCTGACCAAGCTGCCGCTGACGCTGCGCTCCGACCCGGCCGAGCCCGGCCTGGAGGCGGCGCCGTTCGTGCTGGCCCACTCCACGGCGGGCGACTCCTCAGTCTTCGACAACGGCGTGGAGCTGACCGCCACCGACTGGATCCGCGACGGCGAGCTGGCCGAACTGATCACCAACCGGCACTCGGCCGGCCTGACCGGCCTCCCGCTGCGGCCGGCCATCGACAACCTCGTCCTCGAGACGGCCGACCAGGCGGCCGCGCCGACCCTGGACGAGATGATCGCCCGCACCGAGCGCGGCCTGCTGCTCACCTGCCTCTGGTACATCCGCGAGGTGGATCCGGCGACGCTGCTGCTCACCGGCCTCACCCGGGACGGCGTGTACCTGGTGGAGAACGGCGAGGTCGTCGGCGCGGTGAACAACTTCCGGTTCAACGAGTCGCCGGTCGAGCTCCTCGGCCGGATCACCGAGGTGGGCCGCACCGAGCGCTGCCTGCCGCGCGAGTGGAGCGACTGGTTCACCCGGACCGCGATGCCGCCGGTGCGGGTCCCGGACTTCAACATGAGTTCGGTCAGCCAGGCCTCCTAGGCTCTGGTCCGGGGGCCGGGAAGCCAGCGGAAGGAACGAGAGGGCAGTGGACGAGAAGCGCACGGTCAAGACCAGCAAGATGCTGTCCCGCATCCTGCGGCACGAGCCGGAGCGGGTCGGCATCACGCTGGACGAGGCGGGCTGGGTCCGGGTGGACGTCCTGCTGGCCGCGCTGGCGGCCAAGGGCAACCGGCTGACCAGGGCCGAGCTGGACCACGTGGTGGCGACCAACAACAAGCGCCGCTTCGGCTACTCCGAGGACGGCCTCTCGATCCGCGCCAACCAGGGGCACACGGTGGCGGTCGACCTCGGTCTGGCCGCCGCCGAGCCCCCGGCGGTGCTGTTCCACGGCACCACCACCCGGTACCTGGACGCGATCTTCCGGGAGGGTCTGCGGCCGATGGCCCGGCAGGACGTCCACCTCTCCGCCGACACCGACACCGCCGTACGGGTGGGCTCCCGGCACGGCCGTCCGGTGGTGCTGACGGTCGACGCCGCCGCGATGGCGGCGGCCGGCCACGTGTTCCGGATCAGCGCCAACGGCGTCTGGCTGACCGACGCGGTGCCGCCGGAGTACCTCGCGCAGCCGCAGTAGCGCGTGTCCGTCCCACCCGGTCTCGCCGCCGGTGCCCCCGCGGCGTACCGTGAGGAGGCCGCGCGGCGAGGCGCGGGTGCGTGGACGAGGGCGGTAGGACATGGGCAAGAGCGCCGGCGGCGGAGAGGTCTACCGGATCACGGGGGCGCGCAGCAGCCTCACCGAGGACGTCCGGGGGCGGCAGCGCCGCTACGTCGCCTCGATGCTGCTGCGGACGCTCTGCGTCCTGCTGGCGGTGATCCTCTGGGACATCCAGCGCTGGCTGGCGTTCGCCGCGCTGGCGGGCGGGGTGCTGCTGCCGTACTTCGCGGTGCTGATCGCCAACGCGGGCCGGGAGCGGGCGCCGGGGCTGCCGAGCACCTTCGACGTCCCCCCGGAGGTCCCGCTGATGCTCGGCCCCGGTGGTACCGGCGGTGGAGGTGCGACGGCAGGTACGGGTGGGGCAAAGAACGCACCCACCGATTCTTCACAGAGCTCAAGCTGACTGTCCGTTTTGATGGGGTTTGCTCCAGCCACCCCTCCGGAAAGCTCAAAAGAAGCTCAGATTAATCATGCAAGACCTCCCCATCCGGGGGTCATCCCGTGACATACTGCGTACGCGCTCCGCATCCCCCGTCGGAGCGACGGACCGACGCCGGGCGGCTCCCCCCGTGGCTGCCCGGCGTCGCCATGCCCGGATCCGGACGCGGCTGCGAACCGCGACCGGGGCGCGTGACAGACTGGCGGTGACCACCACCCCGCCCAGTGCTTGAGGACGGCCCCGAATGCTCTCCCCGGACTCCCCGCAGCCGCAGACGCCGGTCTGCTCCGCCAAGGGCTGCCGGGCGGACGCCCGGTGGGTGCTGGTGTGGAACAACCCCAAGCTGCACACCCCCGACCGGCGCAAGACCTGGCTCGCCTGCGAGGAGCACCGCGAGCACCTGGCCCAGTTCCTCGGCGTGCGCGGCTTCCTCAAGGACGTCGTCGACTTCGCCGACTGGACGCCGGAGAGCGCCGGCTGACCGGCCGCCCACACACTCGCCCACCCACTCGCCCACCCACTCGCCCCACCCGACCGGCCCGCTTCGGCCGGCCGTTGGCCGCGGCCGCTAGCCGCTAGCCGCCGATCGCCGACATCGGCCGGTCGGGCTGGTGGAACTCCGGGTCGTCGATCCCGGCGCCGGCCTTCTTGCCCCACATCGCCGCCCGCCACAGCTCACCGATCTCGGCGTCGCTGCCGCCCGAGCGCAGCGCCGCCCGCAGGTCGGTCTCGCCGGTCGCGAAGAGGCAGTTGCGCACCTGCCCGTCGGCGGTCAGCCGGGTCCGGTCGCAGGCCCGGCAGAACGGCCGGGTGACGGAGGCGATCACGCCGACCCGGCCCGGGCCGCCGTCGACCAGCCAGCGCTCGGCCGGCGCCGCGCCGCGGCGGGCGGAGGGCTCGGGGGTGAGCGTGAAGCGGCCGGCGAGCCGGTCCAGGATCTCCTCGGCGGTGATCATCGCGGACCGGTCCCAGCCGTGCTGGGCGTCCAGCGGCATCTGTTCGATGAACCGCAGCTCGTAGCCGCGCTCCAGGCACCAGGCGAGCAGCTCGGGCGCCTCGTGGTCGTTGACCCCGCGCATCAGCACCGCGTTCAGCTTGACCGGGGTCAGCCCGGCGGCCTCGGCGGCGGCCAGCCCCTCCAGCACGTCCTGGTGGCGGTGGCGGCGGGTGAGGGTGTGGAAGGTGTCCGGGTCGAGGGTGTCGAGCGAGACGTTGACCCGGTCCAGCCCGGCGGCCCGCAGCGCGGTGGCGGTCCGGGCGAGGCCGATGCCGTTGGTGGTGACGGACAGCTCGGGGCGCGGGTCGAGTCCGGCGCAGGCGGCGACGATGCCGACCAGCCCGGGCCGCAGCAGCGGCTCGCCGCCGGTGAACCGGACCTCCCGGACCCCGAGGTCGCGCACCGCGATCGTCACCAGCCGGACGATCTCCTCGTCGCTCAGCAGGTCCGGCTTGGCCAGCCACTGCAGGCCCTCCTCGGGCATGCAGTAGGTGCAGCGCAGGTTGCACCGGTCGGTGAGGGAGACCCGCAGGTCGACGGCCTGCCGACCGAAGGTGTCGAGGAGCACGGCGGTCCCTTCCCGAGAGCTGCGGCCGGCCCCGGGAAAGTGGCCGGCCCGGCCGCCGCGACGGCGGGCCGGGCCAGCTTAGTCATCGGTCCCCTGTCAGTGGGCGCCCAGCCCGGTCAGCGAGCGGACCTCCAGTTCAGCGTACTTCGCCGGGTCCGCCGTCTCCTTGGAGAGCAGGGTGCCGATCCAGCCGGCCAGGAAGCCGACCGGGATGGAGACCAGGCCGGGGTTCTCCAACGGGAACCAGTGGAAGTCGGAGTGCGGGAACAGCGAGTTCTTGCCGCCGGAGACGACCGGCGAGAACAGCACCAGCGTCACCGAGGTGATCAGGCCGGCGTACACCGAGCTGACCGCGCCGACGGTGTTGAACCGCTTCCAGAACAGCGAGTAGAGCAGCGTCGGCAGGTTCGCCGAGGCCGCCACCGCGAAGGCCAGCGCGACCAGGGCGGCGGTGTTGAGCTTCCCCGCGAAGAGGCTGAGCACGATCGCGACGGCACCGATCGCGACCGCGGCCCACTTCGCCGAGCGCACCTCCTCGGTCTCGGAGGCCTTGCCGCGCCGGATGACGTTGGCGTACAGGTCATGGGCGAAGGAGGCCGAGGAGGCCAGGGTGAGCCCGGCGACCACGGCCAGGATGGTGGCGAAGGCGACCGCGGAGATCACCGCCAGCAGGATCGCACCGCCGGTGCTGCCCGCACCGCCGCCGAGTTCCTCCGCGAGCTGCGGGGCGGCGGTGTTGCCGGCCGCGTTGGCCGCCTTGATCGCCTTGGGCCCCACCAGCGCCGCCGCGCCGAAGCCGAGCGCGAGGGTCATCAGGTAGAAGCCGCCGATGATGCCGATCGCCCAGAGCACGGACTTCCGGGCCGCCCTGGCCGTGGGCACGGTGTAGAAGCGGACCAGGATGTGCGGGAGCCCGGCCGTGCCGAGGACGAGGGCGATGCCCAGGCTGAGGAAGTCGAGCTTGCTGGTGCCGCTGACCCCGTACTTGAGCCCCGGTTCCAGGAAGGCGGCCCCCTTGCCGCTGGCGTCGGCGGCGGCGCCGAGCAGCTCGGAGGGGTTGAAGTGGTACTTGGCCAGGACCAGGACGGTCATCAGCGCGGTGCCGGCGATCAGCAGCACCGCCTTGATGATCTGCACCCAGGTGGTGCCCTTCATCCCGCCGATCACCACGTAGATCACCATCAGCGCGCCGACCGCCACGATGGTCGCCTGCTTGGCCCGGTCCCCGCTGACGCCGAGCAGCAGGGCCACCAGGGTTCCGGCGCCGACCATCTGCGCGAGCAGGTAGAAGATCGACACCACGATGGTGGAGATCCCCGCCGCGGTGCGCACCGGGCGCTGGCGCATCCGGAACGCCAGCACGTCCGCCATGGTGTAGCGGCCGGAGTTGCGCAGCGGTTCGGCGACCAGCAGCAGCGCGACCAGCCAGGCGACCAGGAAGCCGATCGAGTAGAGGAAGCCGTCGTAGCCGGAGAGCGCGATGGCCCCGGCGATGCCGAGGAAGGAGGCGGCGGACATGTAGTCGCCGGAGATGGCCAGGCCGTTCTGGAAGCCGGTGAAGCCGCGGCCGCCGGCGTAGAAGTCGGCGGCGCCCTTGGTCTGCCGCCCGGCCCAGACGGTGATGGCCAGGGTGGCCGCCACGAAGAGCCCGAACAGGGTCAGCGTGAGGACGCGGTGGTCGGAGGCGGAGCTGGCGAGCAGGGTCATTCGGCGGCCTCCCGGGGGGCGTGGACCACGGCGCCGTTCGCCTCGCGGATCGAGGCGGCGGACGGGTCGAGCCGCCGGTCCGCGTAGCGCGCGTACCAGGCCGCGATGACGAAGGTGGTGGCGAACTGCAGCAGCCCGAGCACCAGGGCGACGTTGACGTGCCCCACCACCTTGGCGCCCATCAGCCCGGGCGCGTAGCTGGAGAGCAGGACGTACAGCAGGTACCAGAGGACGAAGCCGATGGTGACCGGGAACGCGAAGCTCCGGAAGGAGCGCCGGAGGGCTCGGAACTCCTGACTCTCCTCGATGAGTTGGACTTCCGTCGGGGCAGTGGTGATCGGCGGCGATTCCACTCTGTCTCCTCACTCCTTCGGCGTTATGGCACCAGGGGAACGATCGGACGTGAGGGGCGTCACAGTCCGGATGCGCGCCGCGCAATGCTAGGAGCGTCATGCCCGCCCCGGAAGGGGTTGACCGCGATCAGCCAGCCGTTCACCCCGTCGCACTATTCAATTGGCCGAAAATCACCGGACCCGGGGACGAGCCGAAGGGGCGGCACCGACCTGCGGTGCCGCCCCTTCTGACGGTGGGTCAGAACGCGATCCGCACCTTCAGCGCCGAGCGGTCGTCCATCGCCCGGTAGCCGTCCGGGACGTCCTCCAGGCCGACCGTGCGGTCGAAGACCAGGCCCGGCTCGATGGCACCGGAGAGGACGTCCGGCAGCAGCTCGGGGATGTAGGCGCGGGCCGGCGCGACTCCGCCGTTCAGTGAAACGTTCCGGCCGAACATCTGGCCGATGTCGACGCCGGCGCTGCCGCCGTGCGGCACCCCGACGTAGCCGACCGCGCCGCCGTCGCGGGTGATCGAGACGGCGGTCCGCATCGACTCCTCGGTGCCGACCGCCTCCAGGACGGCGTGCGCGCCCTGACCTCCGGTCAGCTCCTTGACCGCCTCGATCGCGGCCTCGCCGCGCTCGGCGACCACGTCGGTCGCGCCGAAGCGGCGGGCCAGGTCGGTCCGGGCGGTGTGCCGGCCGAGCGCGATGATCCGGCCCGCGCCGAGCCGGTGCGCGGCGAGCACACCGCACAGGCCCACCGCGCCGTCGCCGACCACCGCGACGGTCGCGCCCGGCCGCACCCGCGCCGAGACGGCGGCGTGGTGCCCGGTGGCCATCACGTCGGAGAGCGCGAGCAGGCTGGGCAGCAGCTTCTCGTCACCCGCCGCGTCCTTCGGCAGGGCCACCAGCGTGCCGTCGGCGAACGGAACGCGCACCGCCTCGCCCTGGCCGCCGTCCGAACCGACCTGGCCCCAGAAACCGCCGTGCGGGCAGGAGGTCTGCAGGCCTTCGAGACAGAAGTCACAGGTGCCGTCCGACCAGACGAACGGCGCCACCACCAGGTCGCCCGGCTTGAACCCGCTCACCTCGGGGCCGGTCTCCTCGACCACGCCGAGGAACTCGTGGCCGATCCGCTGCCCGGCCACCCGCGCCGCCACGCCCCGGTACGCCCACAGGTCGCTGCCGCAGATGCAGGCGTTCACCACGCGGACCACGGCGTCGGTCGGCTGCTGGATCACCGGGTCCGGTACGTCCTCGATCCGGATGTCGTGGGGGCCGTGGATCACGGTGGCGCGCATGAGGGTTCGTCCTTCGGAGAAACGGCCGCCGTGGGGGTGTGGGCGGCCAGGGATATTCGGCTGGGTGTACGACGAATATGCGGACCACTCTATTCCGGTCGGCCTCGGGCAACATTCCGGCCGGGCGGGCGTCCTCCGGCGCTTAAGCTGTTTGACCATGCATGCGATCCAGCCCGAGACGTCCGGCGCGCCGCGGGCCGTCCCCGTCCCCGCCCAGCGCTCCGCCGCCCCCGCCGGAGGCTTCGCGGTGGTGGACGTCGAGACCACCGGCCTCGGCCGCTCGGACCGGGTCATCTCGGCGGGCGTCTACCAACTGGACGACGAGGGCGAGGTCACCGACCACTGGTACACCCTGGTCAACCCCGAGCGCGACCCCGGCCCGGTCTGGATCCACGGCCTCACCGCGCAGGTGCTGGCGGACGCGCCGACCTTCCCGCAGATCGCCGGCGAGTTCGCCGAGCGGCTGCGCGGACGGGTCATGGTCGCCCACAACGCGCTCTTCGACTGGAACATGATCTCCCGCGAGTTCTCCCGGGCCGGCCTGCACGCCCCGGTGGACCAGCGGCTCTGCACCATGGTGCTCTCCCGCGACCTGCGGCTGCCGCTGCCCAACGGCAAGCTCGCCTCGCTCGCCGCGTACTTCGGCGTCCAGCAGCGCCACGCGCACCACGCCCTGGACGACGCCCGGGTGCTCGCGGAGGCGTTCCGCCCCAGCCTGCACCTGGCCCGGCAGGGGGGCGTCCCGCTGCCGCTGCAGAACTGCGTCGCCGTCACCGACCTCGGCGAGGACGAGCCCGTGTCCGCCGCCCGCAGCACCTGGACCGGCGCCTCCTACCGGCAGGCGCGGAAGCGCCCGCCGTGCCCGTACCCGAACCCCGGGCGCTGGGAGGACGGCAAGCCGCTGGTGCAGGGCATGCGCGTGGCGTTCACCGGCGACACCGCCACCGACCGCGAGCTGCTGGAGGACCGCGCCGTCGAGGCCGGCCTGCACATCGCCACCTCGGTGAGCCGGCTCACCAGCCTGCTGGTGACCAACGAGCCGGGCAGCTGGAGCGGCAAGGCCCGCAAGGCCCGTGAGGTCGGCACCCCGGTCGTCGGCGAGGACGCCTTCCTGCAGCTGCTGCGCGAGGTCGCCCCGCACCCCGGTGCGTGATCCGGTTGTGAGGTGGGCGTACCGTGCCCGTGTGTACCGTTTTCTGCTCTCCCGGCGCTGGCTGATCACCCTGTTGATCGCCCTGCTGCTGATCCCCACCACGATCAAGCTGGGGTTCTGGCAGCTGCACCGCCACGAGGCGCGGGTGGACCGCAACGAGCTGATCGGCCAGGCCCTCACCGCCGGGCCCGTGCCGTACGACACCCTGTCGGCCGAGCCCGGCTTCGCGGTCCCCAAGAGCCTCACCTGGCGCTCCGTGACGGCCACCGGGCAGTACGACGCGACGCACGAGTTCGTCGTCCGCAAGCGGACCGACTCCAGCGGGGACAAGATCGGCTACTTCGTGATCACCCCGCTGGTCCTCGCCGACGGCAAGGGGAGCGTCCTGGTCAACCGCGGCTGGGTGCCCTCCGGCGCCTCCGCCGCCGACTACCCGGCGGTCGCGGCCGCACCGGCCGGCCGGGTCACCGTGACCGGGCGGCTGCGCGCCGACGAGACCGCCGGCAACGGCCTCCACGACCGGTCCGGCATGCCGGACCGGCAGTTCAACCTGATCAGCACCGAGCAGCAGGCCAAGGAGACCGGCGCCACCCTGCTCGGCGGCTACCTGGAGCTCACCGCCACCGAGCCGGCCCCGGCCGACCAGCCCGAGCTGCTGCCCGAGCCCAACCACTCCGACATCGGCCCGCACATGGCGTACGCGATCCAGTGGTGGCTGTTCACCGCACTGATCCCGGTCGGCTTCGCGGTGATGGCGCGGCGCGAGGCCAAGGACCGCCGCAAGGAGGCCGCCGAGGCCGAGGTGACGCCGGAGCCGGTGCCGGCGTAGCGCGCCGCGCCGGGACCGGCTCCGACTCCGACTCCGGCTCCGGCTCCGGCTCCGGCCGACGCGCTACAGGACGTCGTCCAGCTCGCGCAGCAGCCGGGCCTTGGCCCGGGCGCCGACCACCGACCTCACCGGCTCACCGCCCCGGAACACCATCAGCGTCGGCATCGACAGCACCCCGTACCTGGCCTGCGCCTCCGGGTTCCGGTCCACGTCCAGGCTGACCACGGTCAGCCGGTGCGCCTCCTCCCGGGCGATCTCCGCCAGCACCGGCACCATCTGGCGGCACGGCGGGCACCAGTCCGCCGTGAAGTCCACCAGGACCGGGCCCTCGGCCCCCAGCACCTCGGTGGCGAAGGTCTCGTCCGTGACCTCCGTCACCCCTGCGATCCGCATCTACCGCTCCTCCCACTCGATCGCCAACTCGCACTGCGGCGCGCGGTCGACGGCCTCCGCCGCCAGTTCGTCGCGGGCCCGCTCGGCCCGGGCGTACTGCTCGGCCACCCGGGTGCGAACCTCCCGCAGCCGGCCGATGCACTCGTCCAGCTCGGCCAGCTTGCGCCGGTAGACCTCCAGCGAGGCCGGGCAGGAGTCACCCTCCGGGTGACCCGCCTGCAGGCACTCCACGAACGGGCGGGTCTCCTCCAGCCCGAACCCGAAGTCCTGGAGCGTGCGGATCTGCCGGAGCAGCCGCAGGTCCTCCTCGCCGTAGGCGCGGTAGCCGTTGCCGGCCCGCCGGGCGGGGAGCAGCCCGAGCTGCTCGTAGTAGCGCAGGGCCCGGGTGGTCGTCCCCGCCCGTTGTGCCAGCTCGCCGATCCGCACGATCCGCACCGTCCTTCCGACCGCTCTCCGAACGCCGCCGGAAACGACGGTAGACCTTGACGCGGACGTCAAGGCCAACCGGTTCGCGGGAGTTCCCGTGCTTCGCCGGGAGTGCAGTGCGGGGGGGGGAGTGCAGTGCGGGGGAGTGCTAGTGCTGGGTGTTGTAGAAGCCGATCAGGACGGCGCCCCACCAGCCGGCCTGCGAGACCAGCGCCGAGACGGCGCCCCTGGTCAGCAGCGGGGCGGGCGGGCGGCGTTCGCCGTAGGCCGTGAGCCGGCGGTGCAGCGTGCTGGCGTACACGCCGTTGAGGGCGATCAGCAGGACGAGCCCCAGCTTCACCTGGGTCAGCGCGGAGGAGAGCTGCGGCTCCAGCAGCACGCCGCTGAGCACCAGTCCGGCCAGCCCGCCCCAGACCGGGACGTGCAGCGGCTCGGTGAAGTCCACCACCTGACGCAGCGTGCGCCGGCCGAGCAGCCACTGCAGCCCGTAGTAGTCGATCGCCAGCACCGCGCCGAGCCCCACCACCAGCGACGCCAGGTGCAGGAACAGCGCCACCGTGTGCAGGGCCGGGTCGGCGTGCAGGTGGCCGGCGGTCCACGCGCTCGCGGCCCAGAACAGGAGGACGGCCGCGATGGCGCCGCCGAGCCGCAGTCTCCGCTGGACGTCGTCCGTGACGGCCGCGGCTCCCCCCGAGGCCGGGGCGGGGAGATGACGCTTGGACATGATGGTGCTCCGCGATCGGGGAGGTCAGGGCGGGGTAAGCAAGGGTAGGTTTCCCTAACTTCGTTTCGCCGTCAACTTTCGGCCACTCAGCGAACAACTTCGGCCACGGAGCACCGGCGCGTCGCCCGCACCGCCCTGCGCCACCGCTACCCCGCTCCCCCTCCACCCGGCAGGATGGGGCCATGGATCTTGGACTGCAGGACAAGGTGTACGTGGTCACCGGCGCCACCCGGGGCCTCGGCCTCGCGGCCGCCCGCGAGCTCGCCGCCGACGGCGCCCGGGTGCTGGTCAGCGGCCGGCACAAGGAGTCCGTGGACGCCGCCGTCGCCGCGCTCGACGCCCTCGGCGGCCCCGGAGCCGCGCACGGCGTGGTGGCCGACAACGCCGACCCCGGGACGGCCGCCCGGCTGCTCACCGCGGCCGTCGAACGCTTCGGCCGGCTGGACGGCGTGCTGATCAGCGTCGGCGGCCCGCAGGCCGGCCCGGTGACCGCCGTCCCCGAGGAGGCCTGGCGGGACGCCTTCGAGTCGGTCTTCCTGGGCGCGCTGCGGATCGCCCGCGCCGCGGCCGACGCGCTCTCCGAGGGCGGTGTGATCGGCTTCGTGCTCTCCGGCTCGGTCCGCGAACCCATCCCCGGCCTCGGCGTCTCCAACGGCCTGCGGCCCGGCCTGGCGATGGCCGCCAAGTCGCTCGCGGACGAGCTCGGTCCGCGCGGCATCCGGGTGGTCGGTCTGCTGCCGGCCCGGATCGACACCGACCGGGTGCGCGAGCTCGACGCCCTCAGCGGTGACGCCGACGCCGCCCGCGCCCGGCACAGCGCCGCCATCCCGCTCGGCCGCTACGGCACCCCGGAGGAGTTCGGCAAGGCCGCCGCCTTCCTGCTCTCCCCCGCCGCCTCCTACCTGACCGGTGTGATGCTGCCGGTCGACGGCGGCGCCCTGCGCGGCCTCTGACCCGCCTTCGGTCGCCCTGCCGCCCCGGCGGCCCTACCGCACCCGCGGGTGCCTGCGCCGGCCGCCGCGTCTCCGGACGGCGGCGGCCGGCTTCGCCGGCACCACCCGGATCCGCACGTCGGCGGGCAGCTCGGCCAGGCCGAGGCTGGTCCGGGCGTCGGTGCGCGGGCCGGTCTCGAAGTGCTCGACCAGGGCCGCCGGATCACCGCCGGGGGTCAGCCGGACCGTCGCGCGCAGCCTCGGGTGCCGGGGCCCGCGGATCAGCCGGACCCCGGCCCGCTCGACCTCCGGGAGCGCGGCCGTGCCGGTCTCCAGCGCGTGCTCCAGCGCCCGGCTGCGCAGTCGCAGCCGCAGCCGCGACGCGCCGGGCGTGGGGACGGCCACGGTCGCCGGGCCGCTGCGCCGGAGCTGGGCGAAGAGCCACCCGGCCGCGCCGGCCACCACCACCGCCAGCACGGCGATCACCGCCGGCGGCGACCACCAGGACTGCTCCGCCCAGCGGGTCCGCGAGCCTTCGCCGACCACCGGCTGGTCCGGTGCGGTCAGCGGCCACCCGCTCGGTGGGTCCGCTCCGAGCCGCCCGTACAGGTCGAGGCCGCCGGCCAGCACCAGCAGCCCGGTCGCGAGCAGCACCAGCCCGACCGCGCCGATCAGCACCCGGTTGACGGTGGTCCGCGTCATCGCCCCTCGTCTCCCCCGGCCGTCCCGCCGGGCGTCCCGTCCGGCGGCTCGGCGGTAGTCCCGTCGGGTGTCCCGTCGGCTGCTTCGCCTTCCGGCGGGCCGGCCGTCCCACCGGGCGGTTCGGCGCCCGTTTCGCCGGCCGTCCCGACGACCGTCCCACCGGCCGTCTCGTCCGCCGTCTCGTCCGCCGTCTCGTCAGCCGTCACGGTGGCGGCCCCGGCCCGGCCGCGCCTGGTCCGGACGTCGAGCTTGAGCGGGCGGGCCAGCGGGACCCGCGCCAGCTCCGCCCGCAGCTGCCGCTGGACGGAGGCCGGGTCGGCCGGGCCGTCCAGGACGACCTTCACCCGGCGGCGGTTGACCCGGGTCCTGAGGTGCTCGATGCCCGGCAGGCCGGCCGCGCGGTCGACCAGCAGGGTGCCCACGCCGGCCCGGTCGATGGCCGCGAACGTGTCACCGTACGGGCGCAGCGGCAGCCAGCGGCGCAGCCCGGGCGCGAAGGCCAGCCAGAGCAGCCAGCCGCCGATCAGGGTGACGGCACCGGCGCCGATCAGGACCCAGAGGTCGTCCAGGTGCCGGGTCGCCAGTTCGTCGGAGACCTCGGCGCGCCACTGGCGGGCGGGGTGTCCGGTGCGGACGGCGATCACGTCGTAGAGCAGCGCCGCGCCGAGCACCAGGACGGCGGTGGCGACCACGACCGCGGCCACGGTGCGCGGGGCGCGCAGCCGGCGCACCTTGACGGGTGCCGGCTCGGGCCCGCTCCCCGGGCCGGGTCCGGGCCCGGCCGGCCGGGCCCGCGGCAGCTGATCGGTCATCCCCCACCCCCCGGCCCCGTCCTGTCGATCGGCCCGGCGGCCACCGCGCCGACGGTCACACCGAGCCCCCTCTCCCCGGCACCAGCTTCTCGACGACCACCACCACCTCGCCCACGCGCGCCCCGGTGAGCGCGCTCACCTGGGCGGCGATCCGCTCGCGCAGGGCGTGGGCGAGGGCGGCGAGGTCGGCGGGGAAGGGCAGGTCGACGACGATCCGCACGGTGACGGTGGAACCGGGGACGGAGACCGAGACCTTCGGCGGTCCGCCGCGTTCCGCCCGGCCGTGCCAGGCCCGGGCGAGCACGTCCCGGGCGGCCCGGTCGGCGATCCGGGCGTACACCCGGTCGGCGACGCGGAGCCGGCCGCGGGCGCCGGGCTCCCGGCGGCGGGGGGCGCCGGGAGCGGGGGTCGCGAGGGCCGCCATCAGCGGCGCCGGTCGCGGCCGCGGAGCAGGTCGCCGAGTTCGCCGAGTTCGATGTCGCCCTCCAGCAGCCGCCCGACCACGAAGCCGACCGCGCCCAGCGCTCCCACCAGCAGGAACGCCGCGAACCCGCCGAAATAGCCGGCGAAGCCGAGGGCCATACCCACCACCAGGCCGACGATGGCCAGGTTCATCCGCTCCTCCTCGTCCTCCGCCGGTTCCCGGCCGCGCGGGTGCGGCGGGGCTTCGCTACTTCAGCTTGGGCCGTTGCCCGGAGGAGACGCGCTCCTCTTCCTCCTCCTCGACGTCCGGCTCGTCGGGCAGGTGGACGTCGTTGACCGCGATGTTGACCTCGACGACCTCCAGGCCGGTCATCCGCTCGACCGCGTCGATGATGTTCTCCCGTACCTGGCGGGCCAGTTCGGGGATGACCACGCCGTACTCGACGACCAGCGCGATGTCGATGGCGGTCTGCTTCTCGCCGACCTCGGCCTTGATGCCGCGCCCGATGCTGGACTTGGTGCCGGGCACCCGGTCGCGCATCGCGCCGAAGGTGCGGGAGAGTCCCGAGCCGAGGGCGTGGATGCCGGAGACCTCGCGGGCGGCCATTCCGGCGATCTTCTCGACCACGCCGACGGCGAGCGCGGTGCGGCCGCGTTCGGTCGCCTGCCTGCTGCTCTCGCTGCTGGAGGGTGTCGCGGCGGTGACCGAGGGGTTCTTGTGCAGGGTGGCGGGCGTCGGAGTGTCAGGCATGGGCGCTTCTCCCGTCGTACGGCTCCAGCTATATCGCAAATCGCTCCAACTCTGGCATTTCGCCACGATTCCCGCCCCCGGAGCTCCGCCTCGCACATCCGTGCGCGGCCGGGAACGCCGGAGGCCCGACCCGCGGGGACACCCCCACGGGCCGGGCCTCCGGCGGAAGCGGCCGGTCAGTCGCCGATGCCGGCCAGGTCGCGCAGCCGGCGGGCCTGCGCCACCCGTTCGGCCGACCGCTGCTCGTCGTAGGAGCGGCCGCCCGCCCCCTGGAGCAGCGCCTTGGTCTCGATGACGGCGCTGCGCGGCGCGGCCAGCAGGGCGGCGGCGAGGTCACGGGCGGCGCCGTCCAGCTCGGCGGCGGGGACGGCCAGGTTGGCCAGGCCGGTGGCGGCGGCCTCCTCGGCGCCGACCCAGCGGCCGGTGGCGCAGATCTCCAGCGCCCGGGCGTAGCCGACCAGTTCGGTGAGCGGCTTGGTCCCGGCCAGGTCGGGGACGAGGCCGAGCGAGGTCTCCTTCATGGAGAACTGCACGTCGTCGGCGACGACCCGCAGGTCGCAGCCGAGCGCGAGCTGGAAGCCGGCGCCGACGGCGTGGCCCTGGACGGCGGCGATCGACACCAGGTCGGGGCGGCGCCACCAGGTGAAGGCCTCCTGGTAGGAGGCGATGGTGTCGTCGAGGTCCTTGTCCTCGGCGGCCGCGAGCTGGAGGAAGTTGCGCTCGCCGGGGATGCCCTCGGCGGTGAACATCGCGCGGTCCAGGCCGGCCGAGAACGAGACGCCCTCGGCGCGCAGCAGCACCACCCGGACGCCGCCGGGCAGTTCGCGGCCGACGGCGGTCAGCGCGCGCCACATCGCGGGCGACTGCGCGTTGCGCCGCTTGGGCTGACAGAGGGTGACGACGGCGAGTTCACCGTCGATCTCCAGGCGGACGCCGTCCTGCTCCCAGCTCGGGGCCTGCGGATCGGTGGCGGGGGCGGTCATGCGGGGACCTCCGGTGGCGGGGGACTTGGCTACCGGAGAGTAACAAACCTGGGCGCGCAGCGGCAGGGCGGCGGCGCGCACCGCGGCGGAAGAAAGGGGGACGCCGGCCGGGAGCAGCGGCGGGCATGACGATCGGCGGCCGGTTCGCACGGGCCGGGGGCGGACGACCAGCAGTCGTCCCCCCGGTCGGCGCCCTGCCGCCGAGTCATCCGTCGATGGACTGACGGACCGTCAGGAGCTGGCTCCAGCAGTAGCTTTGTTCTTGCCCCGCGTGGCACCACCGCGGCCCCGGAGGATCACTCCGGACTCGCTCAGCATCCGGTGCACGAAGCCGTACGAGCGACCGGTCTCCTCCGCGAGAGCGCGAATGCTCGCCCCGGAGTCGTACTTCTTCTTGAGATCGGCCGCGAGCTTCTCACGCGCGGCACCGGTCACCCGGCTGCCCTTTTTCAGAGTCTCGGCCACCCGTGCCTCCTCGTAGCGTTGCTCGGTCAGATTCCCATGATCACCCATCCACAGCGTCCTGGCCACCCATTCGACAAGGTCGATGTCGGGAATGCGTGGTCCGTCGGTGGTGATCCGAGCGCACAAGGGCGCTCACGCAGAGTGCACGCCCCCGGGTGGGTTGCGCCGGCCGGCGAGAACTGGCTGATCAGCAGCGTCGGCCCGACCACGATCGAGTGGCGGGCCGACGGAAGCTTCTCAAACGGAATCCGGGACCTCTTCATTCCCGAACACGCCGTAAGGACTAGTTTTTCTGGTCCGAAAAGGGGACCCTGCGTCTACTCCAGGTCAGGCGAGCGAGACCAGATCGGCGTACGCCGGGCTCCAGAGGTCCTCCACGCCGTCCGGCAGCAGGATGATCCGCTCCGGCTGGAGCGCGTCCACCGCGCCCTCGTCGTGGGTGACCAGCACGACCGCGCCGGTGAACTCGCGCAGCGCCCCGAGGATCTCCTCGCGGCTGGCCGGGTCGAGGTTGTTGGTGGGCTCGTCGAGCAGCAGCACGTTGGCGCTGGAGACCACCAGCGCGGCCAGCGCGAGCCTGGTCTTCTCGCCGCCGGAGAGCACCCCGGCCGGCTTGTCGACGTCGTCGCCGGAGAACAGGAAGGAGCCGAGGATCTTCCGGATCTGCACCAGGTCGGTGTCGGGCGCCGAGGAGCGCATGTTCTCCAGCACCGTGCGGTCCGGGTCCAGGGTCTCGTGCTCCTGGGCGTAGTAACCGATCTTCAGGCCGTGGCCCGGGATCACCTCGCCGGTGTCCGGCTTCTCCACCCCGGCCAGCATCCGCAGCAGGGTGGTCTTGCCGGCGCCGTTGAGGCCCAGCACGACGACCCGCGAGCCGCGGTCGATCGCCAGGTCCACGCCGGCGAAGATCTCCAGCGAGCCGTAGGACTTGGACAGGTCGCTGGCGGTCAGCGGGGTCTTGCCGCACGGCGCCGGGTCCGGGAAGCGCAGCTTGGCGACCTTGTCGCTCTGGCGGACCTGCTCCAGGCCGGAGAGCAGCTTCTCGGCGCGGCGGGCCATGTTCTGCGCGGCCACCGTCTTGGTCGCCTTGGCGCGCATCTTGTCCGCCTGCGCGTTCAGCGTGGCGGCCTTCTTCTCGGCGTTGGCCCGCTCGCGCTTGCGGCGCTTCTCGTCGTCCTCGCGCTGCTGCTGGTACTGCTTCCAGCCCATGTTGTAGACGTCGATCGCGGAGCGGTTGGCGTCCAGGTAGAAGACCTTGTTGACGACCGTCTCGACCAGGTCGACGTCGTGCGAGATGACGATGAAGCCGCCCTTGTAGGTCTTCAGGAAGTCCCGCAGCCAGGCGATCGAGTCGGCGTCGAGGTGGTTGGTCGGCTCGTCGAGCAGCAGCACGTCGGAGTCGGAGAAGAGGATCCGGGCCAGCTCGACGCGGCGGCGCTGACCACCGGAGAGGGTGTGCAGCTCCTGGCCGAGGATGCGGTCCGGCAGGCCCAGCGCGGCGGCGATGGTGGCGGCCTCGGCCTCGGCGGCGTACCCGCCCTTGGTGAGGAACTCGGTCTCCAGCCGGGCGTACTTCTTCATCGCCTGGTCCCGGGTGGCGCCCTTGCCGTTGGCCATCCGGTCCTCGTTCTCGCGCATCTTCTTCAGCACGGTGTCGAGGCCGCGGGCGGAGAGGATGCGGTCCTTGGCGAGGACGTCGAGGTCGCCGGTGCGCGGGTCCTGCGGGAGGTAGCCGACCTCTCCGGAGCGGGTCACCGTGCCGGCGGCCGGCAGGCCCTCGCCGGCCAGCACCTTGGTGAGCGTGGTCTTGCCGGCGCCGTTGCGCCCGACCAGGCCGATCCGGTCACCGGGGGCGACCTTGAAGCTGGCGGACTCGATCAGGATCCGGGCACCGGCACGCAGCTCGAGGGCGTTGGCGGAAATCATGGCTGGGAACTACTCCTGGGACGTGGGCGGGCGCCCGGGCGGGACCCGGGGCCGGGGCAGCGGAAGGGGCGTCGTCGGTGGACCGGCAGACCGCTCGGGGCGGCGCGCCGCTCGTCCGCTAGTGCCCGGAGAGAACAGCCATGACGGCAAGTCTACCGGGCCCCGCGAGGAGGCCCGGAGAATTACCGGCCGGGGGTACCGGCCGGCCGCTGGTCCGCACCGGGCTACGGTTGGGGGGTGGCCTCCGGGGGCGCCGCGCAGGTGCCCTGCGGGCGGACGGCGGCGAAGGGCTCGGCCGGGCTGCCGCAGGCCGACTCGGGGGCGGCGGCCTTGGTGTCGAACACCTTGGGACCGACGATCGGACCGTCCGAGATCAGCACCCGGCGGCCGTCCAGCGCCTTCAGCGAGACCGCCGGACCGGCGTTCAGCGTCCAGCCGGTGCTGTCCAGCCGGTACCCGGTGACGCCGCCGGAGACCGCCAGGCCGCTGCTGTTGGTGCAGCTGCGCGGGACGAGCACCGCGAAGTCCGTGCCCACCGTGCGCATCGGGTCGTAGAGGCAGTTGCCGGGCGGCTTGGAGTTGTAGCGCAGGTCGCCGTCGGCGTCCCGGAAGCCCATGGTCAGATTGGGGGTGACCACCGCCACCCAGGGCGCGGACTGCCCGACCGTGCGCAGGGCGGCCGCGGCGCGCTCCTGCGCCAGCTGCTTGCGCTGCTCGTCGGTGCGCTTGTCGGCGCCCGGCTCGCCGTCGCCGCGCAGCCAGTCCGCCAGGCCGGGCACGGCGCGGTGCCAGCGCACCTCGTGGTCGCCCGGCCGCACCGAGGTGACCAGGCCGTCGTCCCAGACCACCACCGCGCTCTCGCCCGCCATCGCCAGGTAGAGCGCCGTGGCGCCCTCGCGGCGGTACGACCAGGCGTGCTCGCCGGTCGCGACGTGGTACGCCTCCAGACCCGGGCCCACCTTCAGCTCCAGATCGGCCGCGCTCAGCGACTGCGCGTCGACCGGGCTGGCGCCCGCCGCACCCGGCTCGGCCACCCGGTCCCCGAACGGCACCGGCTTGTTCGCGTGCGCGGCCGCGCCCGCCACAAGGACCAGCAGCACCGCCAGGGCAGGGAGGATCGATCGGGGGGTGAGTACACGCAGCGGCTTCCAGGACACGGGCGGAGCGTACCTTTCACCACCCGTACGAGTCAGCCGGACCCGGCCGCCCGTCCGAACGGTGGGACCGCGGACGGCCGGATCGCGCCCCTCCTCCCGACCCGCCCGCCGACCTGCGCCGTCGGGCCGGCCGCCGCTCCGCACGAGCCGCCGCGGTAGGGCCCCGGGGGCGGTCCGGACTGTTACAGAGGTGATACACGGCACATTGCGGCAGTCGGCGTTCGAATATCGCCCACTTTAGGGTGACATTCGGCTTTTCCGATGCGCGCTGGGCCTACTGTCTGCGAGCGGGGCACCACGGTCCGTCCATCCGGCCCCGTTCCGCGAAGCCCGGAGGAGAGACCATGCGAATCGGCCGCCTGACGCTGGCCGCCGCCGCCCTGTTGCTGCTGACCACCGCCAGCGTCCCCGCCGGGACGCCGCTCAGCCAGACCGAGCGGCACACCCTCTCCTCCGACGCGTTCCAGCCGCGGGGCGCCGCGCCCCGGCCGGTCGTCCAGCGGCCGACGCACGAGCCGCCGTTCGGCGCCTTCGTCGGCTCGTGGGACAACTACATCCCCCAGCTCGGCCGGTACGCGCAGTGGCTGAACAACGCCAACCTGCAGGTCGGCCACACCTATCTGGCCGGGAACAGCTGGGCCGACATCGAGGGCGAGCCGGTGGTGCTCGGCATGTGGTCGCAGTGGCGGCTGGCCGACCCGTCCCGGATGCTCATCCTCGGCGTGCCGATGCTGGTGCCCAACGAGGCCAACGTGCCCGACGCCGAGGTGGCCCGGCTGCTCGCCCAGGGCGCGCGCGGGGACTTCGACCGGCACTTCCTCAAGCTCGCCCGCCGGCTGGTCGCGCTGGGCGGGGCGGACACCGTGCTCACCCTCGGCTGGGAGATGAACGGCGTCACCTACACCCACCGCTGCAAGCCCGACCCGACCGCGTGGAAGGCGTACTGGCGGCGGATCGTCTCGGTGATGCGCTCGGTGCCGGGGCAGCGGTTCCGCTTCGACTTCACCCCGAACCGGGGGGTCGACGCCATCCCCTGGACCAAGTGCTACCCCGGCGACGACGTCGTCGACATCATCGGCATGGACAACTACGACCAGCCGGCCGGCGCCACCTTCGACGACTACGTGCGCGAGCCGTACGGGCTCCAGGACCAGGTGGAGTTCGCGGCCAAGCGCGGCAAGCCGGTCTCCTACCCCGAGTGGGGGCTGTTCCGGAACGGGGACAACCCGGAGTTCGTCCAGCGGATGGTGGAGTGGATGCGCACCCACGACACCAGTTACCAGACCGTCACCGACTACTGCCCGCACGGCTTCTGGCAGTGCGACCGGAACCCCCGCTCCAGCGCCAGGTTCAAGCAGCTGATGTCCGGGTCCAAGGGGGCTCCGGCCACCGTGCCGCCGGCACCACCGGCGCCGGTGGTGCCCGCTCCGGCGACGCCGCCGTCGGCGTCCGCCGTCCCGTCGGGCCCGCCGTCGGCCTCGCCCGCCGCCTCCCCGTCGGCCCCGGCGGCGTCCCCCTCCGCGTCCCCCTCGGCGGAGGCCCCGCCGAGCCCGTCCGCGGGCGGCCGCCCGGCCCGGCGCTGAGCCCGGGGCCGGGGGACGTCCCGGCCCCGGGCGGGGTCAGCCGCGGCGGCGGGCCCCCAGCGCCCGCTTGAGCCCCGGCGCCCGGGTGTCCAGCACGCGCACCGCGGCCCGCCGGGCCCGGACCGTGCCGGCCCGGGCGGCGGCGGCCGGGGCCGGCCCGCGCGGGCCGAACAGCAGCCGCTGGTTCGTCAGCCGGTCCGGCCGCCACCGCTGCTTGTACGGCTCCTGGCCGCGCAGCAGGCCTATCACCGGGATCCCCGCCGCGACCGTCTCGTCCAGCGCCGCGCCGAACAGCAGCCCGGCGATGTCCAGCCGCTCGCGCAGGTCCGGATGCGCGCCGTACAGGTAGAGGCCGCTGAACGACGGGCAGAGCAGCATCAGGTTCACCGCGACCAGCTCGCCGTCCAGCCGGAACTGGTGGACGGCCGCCCGGCCGGTGGCGACCAGGGCGGTGGTGGAGTCGGCCAGGTGCCG
The DNA here is from genome assembly GCF_042677465.1 of Kitasatospora sp. NPDC127111. NCBI lineage: Bacteria > Bacillati > Actinomycetota > Actinomycetes > Kitasatosporales > Streptomycetaceae > Kitasatospora > Kitasatospora sp. NPDC127111. The sequence goes on along the minus strand of NZ_JBHXTG010000039.1, from coordinate 31,949 downwards.
GGCGAACCGCTCGGTGCGGTGCTCCGGGGTGACGCCGCGCTCCCGCCACTGCAGGAAGTGCAGCCGGAGCAGGCCGGCCAGCGCCTCGGGCACCTCCTCCGGGGGCGTCGAGCAGACCTCGATCCCGGACTCGGCGATCTTGCGCAGCTTGACCCGGTTGCGCTGGGCGGTCTTGCCCTTGAGCCGTTTGAGCAGCTCGTCCATCGGGACGCCGGGCAGGTACTGGCAGAGCGAGTCGGCGAGGCGGATCCGCCGGCCGGGCCACCGCTCGAACACCCGCTGTACGGCCGCCTCAGGGTGCACCTCGCGCAGCTCCAGGCTGTGCCAGGGGCGGGTCAGCGGGAGCGCGGCGGCGAACTCGGCGGCGGCGCGGTCGGCGCAGGAGTCGTCGAGCAGGACGTCGGTGAAGTCGATCAGCCCGTCACCGAGCCCGGTCAGGCCGCCGAACGGGCCGCCGCGGCGCTGGAAGGCGCCCGCCCCGACCAGCCGTCCGTCCCGGCGGACCAGCAGCACCAGCAGCTCGCCCGGGCGCCCGTACTGGCGCCACCAGGAGCGCTGCCAGGCGGCGGTCTGGAAGAAGGTGGCCGTCCGGCAGCGGGTGACCAGGCCGTCCCACTCCTCGGCGAGGGTGTCGAGGGCGTCGTCCTCCCGGCGCAGCTCGGTGGTCCAGCACGGGGAGCCGGTCCGGGCGGGGAGGGCGGTGGCCGAGGCGGCCGGGGTGGTCATCGACCGCTCCCGGCGGCGCTCTTCGTCGTCTTCTCCGGTCCGGCGGGCTTCTCGGTCCGCTCGGTCCGCTCGGTCTTCGCGGCCTTCCCGACCTGCTCGATCCTCGCCGCCAGGGTGTCCGCCGCCGGGGTCTTCGCCGCCGCGGACGGGGCGTCGTCCCGGGCCGGGTCCTCCTCGGTGCGCGGGCGCGGGGTGACCGGTGCGGGCGGCACGGCGGCGGCCTCCGGCTCGGCGCCGCCCCGGCGGCGGGTCATCATCACCAGCGCGCCGATCAGCAGGCCGGCCGCGCCGCCGACGGCGACGTCCAGCTGGGCGGAGGGCGTGGTCGGCTTGTCCGGCTCGGCCGCGGGGGCCAGCGGGACCAGCCGGACGCCGGTCTCCCTGCTGCTGGCGTTGGCGAAGGACACCAGCGAGCGCGCCACCGCGTCGGCCGTCTCGACCGCCTCCTGCGGCCGGCCGCCGGTGCCGGTGATCTCGATCATCGGGGCGTCCGGCGAGGTGGTGCCGTGCACGAGGGCCTCCAGCTGGGTGCGGCTGTGACCGGTCTCGGCGGCGGCCACCGCGAGCACCTGCGGCTGGCCGGCCAGCCGGCCGTACGCCTGGGCGAAGTTGACCGCGGTGGCGCTCTCCCCCGGGTTCTGCGGCACCACGATCACGTAGGAGTTGGCGGTGTACGAGGGGTGGGCCACCGCGGCGTACCCGGCGCCGCCGGCGGCGCCCAGCGGCACCGCGAGGACCACCGGCCACCAGCGGCGGACCAGGTTGCGGGCGCTTCGGCGCGGTTCGGACATGGGGTGCTCCTTGGATATGCGGGCCGGGCTGCGGCGGCCGCCCGGTCGGCGGCTCAAGCGGGGGCCAGGCGGTCGTAGAGGGCGCCGAGGTCGGCGGCCACCCGAGCGATGTCGTAGTGGCCGACGGCCGGGGGCCGGGGCAGCGGGTCGGTGCTGTGGTCGTTGAGGTGGCGCAGCTCCAGCAGCGCGGTGGTGTAGGCGGCGGCGTCGGAGGGGATCCGCCGGGCCTGCGGGGCGGCGGCGGGCGGCAGTTCGTCCAGGGCGGGACAGGCGCTGTGGCGGACGGGGAGCCCGGCCGCGAGGCCCTCCAGGACGCCCAGGCCGAAGGTCTCCTCGGTCGAGGGGGCGGCCAGCACGTCCAGGGCGGTGAGGAGGTCGGGGACGTCGTCGCGCTCGCCGGTGAGCACCAGGCGGTCCCGGACGCCCAGCTCGACGGCCCGCCGCTCCAGGGCGGCGCGTTCGGGGCCCTCCCCGACCAGGACCAGGTGGGCGGCCCGGTCCAGCCCGGCCAACGCCTCCACCAGGACGTCGAAGCGCTTGCCGGGGACCAGCCGGCCGACCCCGCCGACCACCCAGCCGTCCGGCGGCAGGCCGAGTCCGGCCCGCAGCCGGGCGCGGGTGGCGGCCCGGTCGGCGTCCGGGCGGTGGTAGCGGGCGGTGTCGATGCCGTTGGGGATCAGCTCGATCCGGCCCGGTGGGACGCCCCAGCCGTGCAGGGTCTGGGCGACCTGGCGGGAGACCGCGACGGTGGTGGTGCCGAGCCGTTCGGCGGCCAGGTAGAGGCCCTTGACGCCCCGGGTGACCGGGCGGCCCTCGATCACCCCGGCGTGCAGCGAGTGCTCGGTGCTCACCACGGCCCGGACCCCGGCGAGCCGGGCGGCCAGCCGCCCGTACAGCTGGGCCCGGTAGAGGTGGGTGTGCACGAGGTCGTAGCGGCCGGCCCGGATCAGCCGGACCAGCCGGGGCAGCGCGCCGACGTCCCGGTTGCCGCGCATGGCGAGGTGGTGGACGGTCACGCCCTCGGCGCGCAGCGCGGCGGCCACCGTGCCGGGGTTGGTCAGCGCGGCCACCTCGCAGTGCTGGTGCGCGGGCAGGTGCCGCAGCAGCAGCTGGAGTTGCCGCTCGGCGCCGCCGGAGGCGAGACCGGTGACGATGTGCAGCACTCTCACCAGGTGGACCTCGTCTTCGGCTCGGGGCGGGGGCGCGCGGCGAGGCGGTGGCGGCGCAACTCGGTGACGGTGTCGCGCAGCCGGTGCCGGCCGCGTTTGGCGCGCAGCCGCCAGGCGCCGTCGCGGTCGCCGACGTAGCAGCGGGGCAGGGCGTAGCGGCCGGTCAGCGGCGAGTGGGCGATGGCGACGGCGTAGTCGTAGCCGGCGTCCCGGACGGCGAGGGTGGCGGGCAGGTCGACCGCGCCGTACGGGTAGCAGAAGCCGGTGACCGGACCGCCGACCACCTCCTCCAGCGCCCGGCGGCTCTCCCGGGTCTGGGTGGCGAGGACGTCGGCGGGCAGCCCGGGGAGGGACCGGTGGCCGAGGCCGTGCGAGCCGATCTCCCAGCCGGCGGCGGCGAGTTCGGTGACCTCCTGGACGGTGAGCAGCTTCTTGCGCGGGCCCTTCACGTCCCAGTCGTTGTCCCGGCCGAGCAGGTCGGCGACCACGTAGGCGGTCGCGGTGAAGCCGTACGCCTGCAGAATCGGTACGGCGTAGCGGGCGAAGTCGGCGTAGCCGTCGTCGAAGGTGAGGCCGACCAGCCGGTCGTCCTTCCCGGCGGCCCGGGCGCGCATCAGTTCGCGGACCGAGACGCCGCGCCGGCCGCGCCGGTGCAGCCAGGCGATCTGCTCGGCGAACCGCTCGGGGCTGACGGTCAGCTGGTACGGGTCCTCCTCCTCGACGGCCACCGAGTGGTACATCAGGATCCACGGCGAGGTGGTCCGCGGGCCGGGGACCACGGCGGTGGGGCGGCGGCTTCTGGGCAGGTGCGCCCGGGGACGGCCGACGCCGGCGCGCGGAGCGTCGGCGTGCACGCCTGCGGCCGCCGGGACGGCGGAGCGGCGGACGCCCGACAGGACCGAACGGACAGGACCCCGTTCAACGTCCATGGGGAAGGTTCCCTTCATCGGCAACGGGTGACGGGCCGAGGGCCCGGACGGCGGCGAGGACGGGGCCGCGCACCTCGCGGGCACCGAGGCCGGTGCCGAGGGCGGCGAAGGCCAGTGCGACGGTGGCGCCCCCGAGCAGGGTCGAGAGCAGGGGGTCGGCGGGGAGCCCGGCCGCGGGGGTCCCGAGGGCGACGGCGCCGGCGGCGGCGGCCAGCAGCCGGGCGTGGCCGCCGAGGACCTTGCGCAGGCGCAGCGCGATGCCGCGCAGGACCAGGCCGCGCAGCAGCAGCGCGGCGGTGGTGGTGATGCCGGCCGCGTTCCCGGCGGCCAGGCCGAGCGCGCCGTAGCGCGGGGTGGCGAGCAGGCCGACGGCGACGGTGACGACCAGGCCGACCACCATGGCGGCGACCGGGTACCAGTCGAGCAGCCGGCGGCCGCCGTCGTCGCCGCCCGGGTCGCCGGCCCGGCGGACCACCGGGCGGAGCGAGAAGTAGGGGCGGATCATCACGCCGATCAGGGCCTGGGCGGGCAGGCCGAAGCTGTAGACGCGGATGACGGCGGCGGTGGCGGCGGTGTCCTGCGGGCCGAAGGCGCCGCGCTGGAAGAGCAGGGCGACCACCGAGGGGGCGCAGGCGAGCAGGAAGGCGGTGCCGAGCAGGACGAGCGCGGCGCCCTGGCCGAGGTCCTTCTCGACCCGGTCGCGGGCGGCGTCCATGTCCCCGGCCGCGAGCGCGCGGGCGACCAGCGGGAAGGTGACGGTGACCAGCAGGATGGCCACGGTCATGGCCAGTTGGGAGACCTTGGCGGCGTAGTTGAGGTGCGAGATGCTGCCCGGCGGCAGTGCGGAGCCCAGGTACCGCTCGACGAAGACCTGGGCCTGGCGGGTCAGGGTGAAGGCGACCACCGGGAGGACGGCCAGCGGGATCAGCACCAGGCCCTGGTCGGCGAGCGGGGACCGGGAGCGGCCGGGGCGGCCCTGGCGCAGCCGGCGGCCGATCGGCACGGCCACGACGACGGCCATCAGCAGGCTGCCGGCGGCGACCCCGATCGCGGCCGCCTCCACCCCGAGCCGGTCGTGGCCGCCGAGCAGCGCGACCAGGATGGTGAGGTTGTACGCCACGTAGATCGCGGCCGGTGCGGTGAAGCCGTGGTGGGCCCGCAGGGCGGAGCCGAGGTAGCCGGCGAGGCCGAACGGCACGATGGTGAGCGCGGTGATCCTGGTGCAGGTGACGGCGAGGTCCGGGTCGGCCAGGCCGGGGGCGAGCAGCTCGACGAACCCGGGGGCGCCGAGGGCGACGCCGAGGGTGAGCGCGCACAGCACCAGCAGCAGCCTCGGCAGCGTGGCGCGGGCCAACTGCCGTACCGGGTCGGGGCCTTCGGGCCGTTCCTCGCGCAGGACCAGGGCGAGGCTGAAGGCGGGGACCATCAGGAACGCCATGCAGTCCTCGATCAGCAGCGGCGCCGCCGTCTCCGGGACGGTCCACGCGACCAGGAAGGCGTCGGTGCCCTGGTTGGCACCGAAGAAGGTGGCGAGCAGCAGGTCGCGGAGCAGGCCGAGGGCGGAGCCGGCGGCGGTGAGCACCGCGGTGACGCCGAAGGCCTTGGCGACGAAGCCGCGCCGGGGGCCCGGCGTCGTGGACCCGCCGGCCGGCGCGCTGCGGGGCGCGGGCACGGCGGGGGCGAGCGAGGCGGGCGGTTCGGTGGTCATCGGGTGGGCGCCTTCCCGGTCTGGCTGCTGGGGCCCGGGCGCTCGGGGCGGGCCCGCGCGGCACGGGCGGCCAGGCCGAGGACGACGGAGGTGAGCACGGTGGTGGTGCCGCCGATGTCGGCGTACAGGAAGTCGACCAGCACCCAGACGAGCAGGGCGAGGGCGGCGAGGCCGGGGCCGGTGGCGCGGCGGAGGCAGCCGAGCAGCAGGCCGAGGAAGAGGACGGCGTAGGCGACGATGCCGATCAGGCCCTGCTCGCTGAGGACGAGGAAGTACATGTTGTGCGGCGAGAGCAGCGGTTCGCGCTGGAAGCCGATGGTGGCGTCGGCGGCGTCGCTGCCGGAGGAGAGCCGTAGCGGGGCGTGGCTGTCGCGCAGTTGCTGGAAGGCCTTGGGGCCGGCGCCGCTGACCGGGTGGTCCTGCCAGATGCGCTCGGCGGTGGCCCACAGGTCGTAGCGGTCGGAGACGGACTGGTCGGGCGCGGCGGAGACCGAGCCGATCGAGCTGAGCCGGTCGGTGATGCCGGAGGCGCCCAGGCCGAGGCCGCCGACCAGGACGACGGCGGCGGCCAGGCCGAGGACGGCGCTGCGGACGGCGAGCCGGGCGTCGGCGCGCAGCAGCAGGACGGCGGCGGCGGCGCCGGTGGCGATCCAGCTGCCGCGGCTGAAGGAGACGGCGAGCGGGAAGGCGAGGAAGGCGGCCGCCGCGTACATGGCGCGGCGCAGCCTGGCGTCGCCGGCCCTTTCGCCGTCTCCCCCGTTCGCTTCCGGGCGCTCCTGACCTGCCGTCGACTGACCTGCCGTCGACGCTCCTCGCACCGCCGCTCTCCCCATGCCTTCGGCCGGGAGTACCCCCACCGCTCGCTGGTCGCCCGTCGCTTTCGACGGCAGCGCGTTCTTCGGCTCACGGGACCCGAGGGCCAGGGCGAGGGCGGCGAGCAGGCCGTAGCTGACCACGGTGGACATCGCCATGATGTCCAGCGCGCCGAAGGTGCCGACCGCGCGGACCGGCTGGCCGGCGTAGGAGGCGCCGGTCCGGGTGAGGTACTGGTGGGCGCCGACCGCGCCCTCGATCAGGGCGGCGGCGACGAAGGAGCCGAGGACCAGCCGATGGTCGGTGCGGTCGCGCAGGGAGCAGAGGACGGCGGCCGGGACGAGGACGAACACCTGGGTGAGCCGGACGAAGCCGGTGACGCTGGTGGCCGGGTCGATGGAGCCGATGGTGGCAACGGCGGCGGCGACCACGACCGCGCCGAACCGGACGGCGGCGGTGCGGCCGATCGCCGGGGTGCGGCCGCGCAGCAGGTTCACCGCGGTGAGCGCGACCAGGGCCAGCGAGGCGAGGTCGGCGGCGGTGACGTGGACGGCGGCGGTGACGTCCTTCTCCCCGGTGGGGACGCAGACCAGCAGGACGGTGGCGGCCGCGAGCAGGCTGGGCCGTTCCAGTGGGGCCGTCCACGCCCGGCGTAAGGCCCGGGCGGGGCGGGGGACGGCGGAGAGGGTCAGGGCCACGCGGGGTCAGCTCCCGTCCGGGTGGAGCATCAGGGCCGCGGTGCGGCACAGGATCTTGACGTCCTGCCAGAGGCTCCAGCTCTCGATGTAGCGGTTGTCGAAGCGGGCCCGGTCCTCGATCGAGGTGTCCCCGCGCAGGCCGTTGACCTGGGCGAGGCCGGTGAGGCCGACCGGGACGCGGTGGCGGTCGGCGTACTCGGGGTAGGTCTGGCTGAACCGCATGACGAAGTAGGGGCGTTCGGGGCGCGGGCCGACCAGGCTCATGTCGCCGCGCAGCACGTTCCACAGCTGCGGCAGCTCGTCCAGGGAGCTGCGGCGCAGCAGCTTGCCGACGGCGCCCATCCGGTGGTCCTGGGCGATGTTCCAGCGGGTCGCCGACTCGTGCTCGTTGCTGGGGCGCAGGGTGCGGAACTTGAGGACGGTGAAGACCCGGCCGTCGAGCCCGGTGCGCTGCTGGCGGAAGAGCACGCCGGGCCCGGTGTCGAAGCGGACGGCGAGTGCGCAGAGGGCGAGCACGGGGGCGAGCAGGATCAGGCCGAGGCCGGCGGCGGCGACGTCGAGGGCGCGCTTGGCGGCCCAGCCGGAGCGGCGCATGGCCGGCCGGCCGACCCGCAGACAGGGGAAGCCCCAGAGGTGGTCGCCGCCGGCGAAGCGGCCGGTCTCCAGCGAGCCGTACTCGCGCAGCGCGGGCACCAGCCAGACCTGGCAGCCGAGCCGGGCGGCGTCGCGCAGGGCGGCGGCGGTCTCGGCCTCGTCGGCGGCGCCGGCGGTGGCGACCACGTGGTGGATCCGGTGGCGGCGGATCTCGCGCTCCAGCACCTCGCGGCCGCCGAGCACCGGCAGGTCGGTGTCGCCGGCCAGCAGCGGCGGGTCGGGGTCGAGGAAGCCGACGGGGCGCATCCCGTACTCGCCGCGCTCGTTGAGGGCGGCGGCGACCCGGCGGCCGAGCCGGCCGGCGCCGAGCACCAGGACGGGGCTGGGGCGGCTGCGGCGGATCCGGCGCACCAGGTGGTAGAGCAGGGCGCGGCCGCAGACGGCGAGCAGCAGCTGGGCGCCGAGCAGGGCGGTCAGCCGGGCCGGGGTGGCGGGGCCGCAGTCGGGCCAGCGGCCGTCGAGGCAGCCGGCCAGGGTGACGGCGAAGGCGGTGGCGACGACGGCCCGGACGGTCAGTGCGGGGAGTTCGTCGAGGACGGAGAGGGTGAGCCGGGTGCGGTAGAGGCCGGCGGCCAGGTTGAGCACGAGCAGCAGCGGCAGCAGGGCGGCCACGCCGACCAGCGGCTCGACCCGGGCCGCCGGGTCGAGCGCGCGGTTGGCGATGCCGGTGGCGGTGCAGAGCGCGACGGCGTCGACCGCGGCCAGCGCGACGGGCAGGGCCAGCCGGGAGCGGGCGGGCCGGCGGTGGCGGCGGGCCGGCGGGGCGCTGCGGGTCTGGGCGGTGCGGGCCGGGCGGTCGAGCAGCCCGGTGGCGGGCCGCCGCGGGCCGGACAGGGGCCGGCCGGGCCGTGGCACGCTGTCGTGGTCAATGGTCATCAGCGCACGAACTCCCCTGCTGTGTGCCCGGGGTGACGGCGTCCCGGCACGGTTGGCCCGGGGCGGCCGTCCCGGCCCGGTGGGCTCGGTCCTGACAGCACCTGCTGCCGCTGGCGGCTTTCGGTTTTCTCGCGAATTCCCGGCGTGAAATCGAAACGATGCAGGCAAAATCAGACATTACCGAAAGCGAACGGGGATGCCGGAAGTCGACTTGCCATTTCATTCCAGCCGCCCATTAATAGGTATTTCTGATTTCAGGCCTCGTCCACAACCGGTTGAGGGTGCGAATACGACAGCGCCAGAGCGACCGGCATTCACGGCATGTGAAACGATCAGATCCGCTGCGGGACACGGGCACGACGCCGTCCGGCCGCCGGACCGGCCCCCAACAGGTCCCGGTAGAGCGCGTCCACCTGTTCGACCACCGACCGCACGTCGTGGCGGACCACGGCATGGTCACGCAGGCGCGAGCCGCGTCGCTCGCACTCGATCGGATCGGACAGTGCTTCGGCCATTCGGGTGGCGAGTGCGACGGCGTCCTCGGGCGGCACCACGGCACATTTCCGCTCGGCCGGCGGCAGGCATTCGCGGGCCCCGGGCACGTCGGTCAGCAGCACCGGACGGCCCGCCGCCATCGCCTCCAGCGGCGCCAGCGCCATCCCCTCCCAGCGCGAGGGCAGCACCACCAGATCGGCCGCCGCCAGCCACGGCCGCGGGTCGGGGACGTCTCCGGCCAGCCGGACCCGGGACGGCTCGGCGGTCTCCCGCACGAGGTCGGCCAGCCGCGTCGCGTCCGGACCGCCGCCGACCAGCGCCAGCCGGGCCTGCGGCACCCGGCGCAGCACCTCCGGCCAGGCGGCGAGCAGCACGTCCTGGCCCTTCTGCCGGCAGAGCCGGCCCACGCAGACCGCCAGCGGGGCGTCCAGGTCCAGCCCGAGCGCGATCCGCGCGGCCCGCCGCTCGGCCGGGGCGTAGTGCCGGACGTCGACGCCGTTGGGCACCACCGCCCAGTCGGCGTGCAGGCCGGCCGCGACGCCGTCGGCCCGCTCCTGGACGCTGACGCAGAGCAGCCGGTGCGCCCAGCGGGTCGCGTACCGCTCCCAGCGCAGGGTGGCGGCGGCTAGTGCGCCGTCGACCGCGGCGAACGACCAGGCGTGCGGCTGGAAGACGGTCGGCACGGCGCCCCGGATGGCCAGCCGGCCCGCCAAGCCGGCCTTGGCGCTGTGCAGGTGGACCATGTTGGGCGCGGCGGCCCGGACGATCCGGCGCAGTCGCCACGCCTCGGCGGCGGTGGCCGGGCCGGGCGAACGCCGGGCGGGCCAGTCCCGGACCAGCGCGCCGACCGCGGCGGCCTCCTCGGCCAGCCGGCCGCCGCGCGGACAGGCGACCAGCACCCGGTGGCCGGCCTCACGCTGGCCGCGGACCAGGTCGACGACGACGCGGGCGACTCCGCCGTCGACGGGCTGCGAAATGTGAAGGATCGTCATATGCACGGCGGCGAGCCTAGGGTGGCGCCGCCGCGCCGGGGGCCCGCCGTCACCCGCAGGTGGCGGCAGGCCACCCGTACGGCTTGCCGCTCGTACGGGTGGGCGAGCCGATCGAATCCCCGATCGAGCCGGATGCGCCCGCCCGGGAAGGGCGCGCGAACCTCGGCGGGCGCCGACAGGCCCCGGCGGGTCCCCGCCGGGCCCGCCTGGGGACTACGGCCGCGGGACCTCAGCGGACCTCGGCGGCCAGGTTGGCCAGCACCTGGTCGTGGATCCGGTTCAGGCCCTTCGGGGCGAAGGTCCGCTCGAAGAACCCGCCGATGCCGCCGGCCCCCTGCCAGGTGGCCGAGACGGTGACCTTGGACCGGCCCTCGCCGACCGCCGAGACCGTCCAGGTGATCACCATGCTGGAGTTGGCGTCCTTCTCCACCAGCCGGTCCGGCGTGGGCGCCGAGACGGTGAACAGGCAGTCCCGCACGCGCTTCTCGGTGGCCTGGAGCTTCCAGTGCACCTGGGTGCCCGCGCCGGTGCCGCCGGCCCGGACCTCGTACTCGCTGTACTGCGCGGGCAGCAGCTTGGGGCGGGTCACCTGGTAGTCGGCCAGCGCCTCGTACACCCGCTCGGGGGTGGCGTCGTAGACCCGCTCGGTGGTGGCCTGCACCTGTCCCATGACCTTGCTCTCCTTCGTGCTCGGACCCGGCCCCGTTCGGACTCCGGTCCTGCTCGGACTGCGGTTTCACCGGCAAGCCAACCACAGCGGGCGGCTCACGCCAGCCGGAGGCCTCCGGTCCGCTGGGCGCGCGCCTCGCCGAGCCGCAGGGCCAGCGCCGCGCCCGCCAGCAGCAGCGCGCAGAGCGCCGCCAGCCAGGCCAGGCCCGGCGCCAGCTCGCCCAGCCCCTCGCCCTCCAGCAGGGCGCCGCGCACCACGGCCAGGCTGCCGGTCAGCGGCAGCCCCGCGCCGATCACCCGCAGCACGCCGGGCAGCGCGAACGCGGGCAGCCGGACCCCGGCGACGAACCACATCGGATCGTCCAGCACCGTGTAGACGAAGGTGGAGTCCCGGGAGAACACCATCAGGCTGTTGAGCAGCGCTCCCCAGGCCACCGCGGGCAGCAGCAGGGCCAGCAGCACCACCGGGTACATCCACGGCCCGGCCACGTCCAGGGTGCCGAACCCGAACGCGGCGGCGCCCAGGAAGCAGGTGAGCAGCCAGGCGTTCTGCAGCAGCGCGCCGGCGCCGTTGGCCAGCATCAGCACCAGCCGTCCGGCCGGCGAGAGGAAGAGCAGCTCCAGGGTGCCGGTGGTGCGCTCGAACGCGAAGTTCCACGAGGACTGCACCAGCGAGAAGAAGAACGCCCAGGCCAGCGCTCCGGTGGCGAGGAAGCCGAGCAGCCGGGCCGGGTCGGCGGCGAGCGGCCAGCGGGCGGCGGCCGCCGATCCGGTTGCGATCGGGTGCAGCGTGTAGTAGGTGGCGGCCAGTTGGAGCAGCGGCCAGACCAGCATCGAGGCGACCACGAGCGGCTGGCCGAACAGCGTCCGGTGCTGCTTCAGCGCCTCGGCCGCGAACACCTTGCCGGCGTGCCGCAGCGCGCGGCCGCGGGACGGATCCCTCGGCCGGGGGCGCCGGCCGGTGCCCGGGCGGGGCGGCGGGAGGGTGCGGGCGGCGTCGGCCGGCGGGCGCGGGCCGCGGTCGGCGCCGCCCAGGACCAGCGACTCGGTGGACGGCCGGGCGGTCATCCGGCCACCTCCAGCGGCGCGTCGGTCAGCGCCAGGACGGCGTCCTCGAGGCTGGCCTCGGTGACCTCCAGCCCGCCGATCGACCCGCCGGCCGCGACGATCGCCCCGGCGAGCGGGCCGGCCACGTCCTCCGGGTGGCGGACGGTGACCAGCAGCGCCCCCTCCCCGGTGGTCTCCAGCCGCACGCCGACGCCGAGCCGCCCGGCGAAGCCGGTGACGGCGGACTCCAGCTCCGGCGAGGGGTTGGTGACGGTGACCCGGACGCTGCGGTGGCTGCCGGTAGCCGCCTTGAGCCCGGCCGGACTGCCGGCCGCGAGGTGGCGGCCGCCGGAGATCACGTAGACGTGCTCGCACAGTTCCTCGACCTCGGTCAGGTAGTGCGAGGTGAGCAGCACGCCCCGGCCCTCGGCGGCGAGTTCGGCGACCACCCGGCGCAGGTCCCGGGCGATCGGCGCGTCCAGCCCGAGCGTGGGCTCGTCCAGCAGCAGGTACGCCGGGTCGTTGATCAGGCCGCGGGCGATCGAGAGCCGTTGGGTCATGCCGCGCGAGTAGCGCTCGACCGGGGTGTCGGCGGCGTCGGTCAGGCCGACCAGGTCCAGCAGTTCGCCGATCCGGGTGCGGAGCACGGGGTTGGGGACGTCGTAGAGGTGGCCGAAGTAGCGCAGGTTCTCGGCGCCGGTGAGCTTGCCGTAGACCATCCGCTCGCCGCCGGCGATCAGGTTGATCCGGCGCCGGGCCTCGCGGGCGTGCTCGACCACGTCGAGGCCGTCCAGGGTGACGCTGCCGGAGGTGGGGCGGAGCAGGGTGGCGAGGATCTTGATGGTGGAGGTCTTGCCGGCGCCGTTGAGGCCGAGCAGGCCGGTGACCCGGCCGGGCGGGATCTCCAGGTCCAGGCCGTCCACGGCGGTCTTCACGGTGCGCGGGCCGAACAGGCCCTTGTCCCGGGTGCGGAAGGTCTTGCGCAGGGCACGGGTGCGGATCACGTCAGCGGCTCCGGGGCGGTACGGGTGCGGGCGGTGGGGGTCGGGGCGGTACGGGGCGAGGTGCGCCGGGTCGGGGAGGTGGGGGGCGGGGCGGTACGGGGCGGGGCGGTACGGGTCATCGCGGTCAGAAGCTCCGCTCGACGGCGCGGCGCTCGGCGGCGGGGAGCAGCCGCAGGCCGAGCAGCAGGTAGCCGGCGCTGAGGGCGAGACAGGTGACCAGCCGCGGCACGAGGTCGGCGAGGGGCCGGCCCTGGCCGAGCGCGTCACGCAGCACGTCCATCGCGGAGGTGACGGGCAGCAGTTCGGCCAGCCACCGGGCGGGCGCGGGCAGGTAGCTGTTGGGGAAGGTGATCCCGCAGAGCAGCGAGACGGCGAGGAACACGGTGTTCTGCGAGATGTGCGCCTCACCCGCGACGATCATCAGCGCGCCGAGCACGACCGCGACCGCGAACACGGCGGCGGTCAGCGCCAGCACCCCGGCCAGCGCGGCGAGCGGGTGCCAGGCGGGCAGGGTGACGCCGAGGACGGCGGCGAACCCGCCGAGCAGGCCGACCTCGACGGCGGTGTTGAGCAGCGCGAAGCCGGTGAAGCCGAGCAGGTACGGCAGCCGCCCGGCGGGGGCGATCAGCAGCGCGCCCAGGGTGCCCTGGCGCTGCTCGGTGATCAGCGCCTTGCTGCTCCAGAGCAGCATCCGCACGGTGAACACGTAGCCGGCGGCGCCGATCGCGATGTAGCCGAGGTAGTCGGCACCGCCGGTGCGGGCGGTGAAGTCCTCGGCGACCGAGCCGCCGCCGATGGCGTGCAGGCCCAGGTAGGACAGACCGATGGTGAACACGCCGATCAGCAGGCAGCCGACCGCGTACGACCACGGGTAGGCCCGGCTGGTCATGGTCCAGGTCCGGCGCAGGGTCGCCCGGGCGACGGGCATCAGCTCCCCCTCTCCTCTCGGCGGCGTCTCCCGCCGGCGCTTGAGTTTTCATTGGGAACTTACAAGTTCCCTTTCGGAACTCGCAAGTGGGTGCGAGGATGGGCCGTCGAACGGTGAGAGGAGCAGCGGTGCTCAGAGACGTGCCGGAGCGCGACGCGAGCTGCGCGATCGCCCAGTCGGCGGCGGTGATCGGCGACTGGTGGAGCATCCTGATCGTCCGCGAGTCGGCGCGCGGCCGGCTGCGCTTCGACGAGCTCCAGCACGAACTCGGCATCTCCCGGAAGGTGCTCACCGAGCGGCTCGGCCACCTCGCCGAGGCCGGCGTGCTCGAACGGGTGCCGTACCAGAGCGGACCGGTCCGGTACGAGTACCGGCTCACCGACGCCGGCCGGGCGCTGCTGCCGGTCCTGGTGGCGATGCAGGACTGGGCCGACCGCTGGCTGCTCGGCGACGGCGCGCTCTCCGGTTCGGCCGCGCCCGACAGCGCCGAGGCCGCCCGGATGGCCGCCCTGCCCGGCACCCGGCTGCCCGCGCTCACCCTGCCCGCGCACGCCGGCGGCGAGCTGGACCCGGTCGACCCGGCGGCCGGCGCCACGGTGCTGTTCTGCTACCCGGGCACCGGGCGGCCGGCCCCGCTGCCGGCCGGCTGGGGGGACATCCCCGGGGCGGCCGGCTGCACGCTGGAGAACCGGCTGTTCCGCGAGGCGTACCCGCAGTTCCGGGCGGCGGGCCTGGCGCTGCGCGGGGTCTCCATCCAACGCCCGGACGAGCAGCGGGAGTTCGCCTCGGCGGAGGAGATCCCGTTCCCGCTGTTGTCCGATCTGGACGTCCGGCTGGCGGCCGCCCTGCGGCTGCCCACCTTCCACGTCGGCCAGGGCCTGCGGTTGAAGCGTGCGGTCCTGGTGCTGGACCGGGAACGGGTGGTGCGCCGGGTGCACTTCCCGGTCACCGACATCCCGGGCGCCGTCCGGCAGGCCCTCGCGGACGCCCGCGAGGTGGCCGGGGAAACCCGCTGAGCGGATCGCGGCTCACGCGTTAGGGTGGCCGGTGTGCTCGATCAGGTGACAGCTGTGCGCTACGTCGACCCGCTGCGGGCGGGCGGTTCCGTCCCCGGCGTGGTGGAGACCGACGACCTGGGCACCTACGTGGTCAAGTTCACCGGTGCCGCGCAGGGCCGCAAGGCGCTGGTGGCCGAGGTGATCGTCGGCGAACTGGCCCGGCGGCTCGGCCTGCCGGTGCCCGAACTGCGGCTGGTCGACTTCGACCCGGCGGTGGCCGACGCCGAGCCGGACGCCGAGGTCCAGGACGTCCTCCGGGCCAGCGCCGGGCTCAACCTCGGCATGGACCTGCTGCCCGGCTCCCGCGACTTCCGGCCCGGCATGATCCCGGTCGACCCGGCCGAGGCCGGCCGGGTGGTCTGGCTGGACGCGCTCACCGGCAACGTCGACCGGACGGTGCACAACCCCAACCTGATGGTCTGGCACGGGAAGCTCTGGCTGATCGACAACGGCGCCGCGTTGATCTTCCACCACCGCTGGTCCAGCGCCGAGGCCGCCGTCGGCAAGAAGTACGACCTCAGCGCCCACGCGCTCGGCGGCTACACCCCCGACGTCGGGCTGGCCGACGAGGAGCTCGGGCCGCTGGTCACCGTCGGACTGCTGGAGGAGGTGCTGGCGCTCGTCCCGGACGAGTGGCTGGCCGACGAGCCCGGCTTCGACTCGGTGGACGCGCTGCGGCACGCGTACGTCGCGCACCTGGCGGCCCGTGCGGTGCTCTCCTCCGCGTGGCTGCCCGACGGGTTCGCCACCCCCGAGCAACTGCGCGAGGCCGAGCGCCGGCAGACCGCCCGGAGCAAGGCCGGCCGCCCCGCCTGGCTCCAGGAGGTCCCGGACCTGCACGGCAGGCCTTCCGTCGAGACCGTCTGGGACCACCACCTCGGCTGAGCCGGCCCGACGCCCGCTCAGCCCGCGGCGGGGCGGAACCAGGCGAAGTACTCGACGGCCGTCCCGACCAGCAGGCCGAAGGTGTGCAGCGCGAAGAGCGCGGCCCGGTTCAGCCGGCGCACGGCCGGCGAGAGCAGCGACAGGGCCGGCAGCGCCAGGCCCAGCAGCGGACCGAGCAGCAGCAGGAGCAGCAGGCCCAGCACCGTGCCCACCGACCCCTCCGGGGAGGCGAGCCCGAACACGCCGGCCACCAGGCCGCCGGCCAGCATGATCCCGATCATCGGGGCGGCGAGGGCGAACTGGACGGCGCCCAGCAGCAGCCACGGCCAGACCCGTTCGCCGCCCGGACGGGCCGGGGGCTGCTGCCAGCCGGTGTGGATCTGTGCCATGGTGCTCCGCTCCTCGTACTGTGCGCTGTCCGCGCGTGCCATTATCGCGATCCCGTCGGCGCGGTCGCCTGAGTACCGGTACTCAAAAACGAGGTGGAGAGCGGGACCTGAGTCCCGCTCTCCACCTCAGGCGTTCAGCGCACGGTCAGCGCGTCAGCGCCACCACTGGACCGCCTTCTCGGCGTTGATGATGCCGGCGCCGTAGAAGCCGTTGTCGTTCTCGCCGCCCTCGCAGGTGGCCTTCCAGTCACCGGCACCGCCCGGGTTGAACGGGGTCGACGGGCAGCCGTGCGACTCGGCCTGGTTGGTGAGCAGCTCGGTCAGCTCCTCCGGGCTGGCCCACGGGTGGGTGCTGGCCAGCAGCGCGAGCACACCGGCGGCGTGCGGCGAGGCCATCGAGGTGCCCTGCATGTAGCCGTACTTGCCACCGGGGATGGTGGACAGGGTGCGGCCGTTCTTGTCCGGGGTGTCCGGGATCTGGTAGCGACGGTCACCACCGGGGGCGGCGACGGTCACCTTGCCCTTGCCGTAGCTGGAGTAGTACGCCTTGTCGCCGTTGACGCCCACGGAGGAGACGACCACGACGCCGTCCAGCTCGGTCGGCAGGCTCAGGCAGTCGTTGGTGATCGGGCGGCTGCCGGGGGTGGTGTCGTCCGGGCTGGCCACGTCGACCGTCTTGTGGGCCATGTCGATGTTCTCGTTGCCCGCGGCGGCGACGTTGAGGACGCCCTTGCGCTGCGAGAACTCGACCGCGCGGCGGACGGCGGTGGTGATGGCCGCCTGGTCCAGGTCGTTCTGGCAGTTGAACAGCCACGGGTCGACGTAGTAGCTGTTGTTGGTCACCTTGAACTTGTGCTCACCGGCCCAGACGAAGCCGCAGATGGCGTACTCCGGGTAGATGAACCCGCCGTCGTCGACGACCTTGACCGCGGCCAGCTTGACGTTCGGGGCGATGCCCTCGATGCCCTTGCCGTTCTTGGCGGCGGCGATGGTGCCGGCCACGTGGGTGCCGTGGTCGCCGTCGGGGCCCGGCTGCCAGGCCTTCCAGTCGGTGTTCGGCTTGCCGCCGTCGATGCAGGAGACGGACTGCGAGGCGTCCACGCTGGCCGCGAGGTCCTCGTGGGTGCCGTCGATGCCGGAGTCCAGGACGCCGACGGTGACGCTCTTGCTGCCGAGCGACAGCTTGTGCGCCTTGTCCACGCCGATCTGGCGCATGTCCCACTGGTTGGCCCAGTTGGGCTCCTCGCCGGCCGCGGCGGCGGCGGCAGCGGCCGCGGCGGTCGGCTCGGCGGCGACCTCGGCCTTCTGGCTGTCGGCGGCGGTGATGCCCTTGGTGCGGCTGGCGCCGACCGACTGGACGCCCTTGGCCTGGCGCAGCTTGGCGGCGAACTGGGTGTCGTTCGAGCGGGCGATCACGACGCCGATCTGCTCGTACGAGTACACCACGGTGCCACCGAGGGTCGTGATGGCCTTCTCGACCTTCTGCACCTGGCCGTGGTTGGCCTGGGTGTTGACCACGTAGCTGAGCAGCGGCCCGGTGGTCGGCTCGGCCCCGGTGGCCGCGACGGCGGTGCCGGCCGGCAGGGCCAGCGCACCGGCGGTGGCGAGGACGACGCCCACCGCGGCATACCGGGTCCGGCTGATCCGAGGAACACTCATAGGGGTTGGCCCTCCCGAGTCGTCGTGCAGCTGCACGTGACAGGTGCAGTGGAATGATCGGGACGCTAGTGAACATGCGTCGGAATCCGCAAGAGGTAGTCATCTCATCGACACCGTTCGGCCACTTCCGACACGGGCGGTTCCCGGGCTTCCGACCAGGTGTCAATCCATTAAGTGAATGTCAGGACTTCTGAAGCTTTCACGCGTCCGGGCGTGGACGATCCACAATTCCCCGGCGGTCAGAGCCGGTACAGGCGGCGGTCAGAGCCGGTACAGGCGGCGGGCGTTGTCGGCGGCCACCTGGCGGGCCAGGCGCTGCGCGTCGGCCGCCGAGCAGGCGCCGTCCGCCCGCCAGTCGTCCAGCAGGGTGCCCAGGCCGTGCCGGAACTGGGCCGCGCCGACCAGGTACAGCTCGGGCAGCCCGTAGGCGTCGGTGGAGAAGAGCAGCTTGCCGAACGGCGCCAGCTCCAGCATCTCGCCGAGCACGGCGGCCACCCGGGGGCCGGTGTAGGAGGCGGTCAGTCCGAGGTCCGTGTACACCTGCGGGAAGGCCTGGGCCAGCCAGGCGGCCTGCCGGTGGTACGGGTAGCCGTGCAGCAGGACCAGCGGCACCCCGCTCGGCTCGGCGGCCCGCACGAAGCCGGTGAGCAGCGACGGGTCGGCCAGGTGCAGGGTGAGGTCCGGATCGCCGAAGCCGGTGTGGAGTTGGAGCGGCAGGCCGAGCTCGGCGCAGACGTCCAGGGCGGTCCAGAGCAGGTGGTGCAGCAGCACCGGGTCGGTCAGCCGGCCGCGGCCGGCCCGCTGCCACTGCCCTGCGGCGGCCGTGACCGCTCGAACGGCCGGCCGTTCGGGGGGTACCGCCAGGCCGTGCCGGTAGGCCAGCACCGACTTCACCGCCACCGCGCCGGTGGCCGCGGCGGCCAGCGCCTCGCCGACGGCGAGCGGCCAGGCCTCGGCGCCCGTCGGCACCGACTCGGCCACGGACTCCAGCCGGACCACCTCGCGCACCCGGGCGCCGGACGTCTCGGCGAACTCGCTGAGCGGCAGCAGCGGATGGCCCGCCGCCCCGGTCAGCCCGGTGTCCAGCAGGCAGGTGTCCAGCGCGGCGGCGGCGAGCAGTCGGCGGCCGGCCTCGGCGGCGCCCAGCTCGCGCCGACGGGCCAGGTAGTCGGCGGCGGGCGCGTGCCCGGGCAGCCCGAGCGCGGGCGGGCACCACCGGCGGACGGCCAGGCCCAGCGCGCTGTCGAACGGCGAGCAGCCGGGGGCGGGCGGTCGGTCGGACTCGGTGAGCAGTCCCGTCAGGACGTCGTCGTCGAGGTCGGCCGCCACCACGCTGTGGCAGTGGTGGTCGACCAGGGCCGGGACGTCCAGCGAGGCCACCGGTCAGTACCGCCAGCGGGTGGCGGCGACCAGCTGCTCCGGGGTGGCCGAGGCGTACTGCTCGCTCTCCGCCGTCCGGACGGCGAGCACCGCCTCGTACAGCGCCTCGCCGAGCGCCTCGCGCAGCACCGCGGACTTCCGGTACGCCGCGATCGCCTCGGCCGCGCTCGCGGGCAGCCGGGGGACCGTCCCGGGCCCGGCCTCGGCCGGGTCACCGCTGAACTCCGGCGGCAGCGCGAGTCGTTGGTCCACCCCGGCGAGGCCGGCGGCGAGCACCGCGCCGACCGCCAGGTACGGGTTGGCGGTGGCGTCGAAGCACTTGATCTCGGCGTTGGCGGCGGTGGCCCGCTCCCCGGTGGAGCCGGTGACCAGCCGGAGCGCGGCCTCCCGGTTCTCCAGGCCCCAGCACTGGTAGGCGCCGGCCCAGTGCGAGGGCACCAGCCGCAGGTACCCGGCCGGGCTGGAGGAGCCGAGCACCAGCAGCTCGGGCAGCGCGCCGAGCACCCCGGCGAGGAAGCCCTCGGCCTCGGCCGTCAGGCCGTGCGGGCCGGGGCCGCCGCGGGCGAGGTTCCGCCCGTCGCGCCAGAGGCTGAGGTGCAGGTGGCCGCCGTTGCCGACCGAGCCGGCCTCCACGACGGGGGCGAAGGAGGCGCGCAGCCCGTGCCGGGCCGAGACGGCCCGGATCGTCTGGCGGACCAGGACGCTGGTGTCGGCGGCCTCGACCGGCCCCTCGGGGGCGAGCGAGACCTCGAACTGGCCCGGCGCGTACTCGGGGTGGACCTGCAGCACCGTCAGGCCCTGGGCGTCGAGGGCGCGCAGCAGCTCGCGCAGGTAGTCGGAGAGGTCGGTCAGCCGGTGCATGCCGTAGGCCGGACCGGCGGTCGGGTAGCGGGGCTCCTCCTGCGGCTCCCCGGCGAGCGCGACCACCCACTCGACCTCGATGCCGGCCTTGAGGCCGATCCCGCGCTCGGCGGCGGCGCCCGTCATCCGGCGGGCGAACAGCCGCTGGCAGCCCGGGTGCGGGGTGCCGGCCTGGGTGTACCGCTCCCCCGGCGCCCAGGCCCAGCCGGGCTGGGCGGCCAGCGGGACCAGCCGGTCGAGGTCGGGGTAGAGCCGGAGGTCCCCGGTGGGGCCGCCGATCAGCCGGCTGGTGACGATCGTGTCGTCCGCCAGGAAGACGTCGAAGCAGGGCGCCGCGCCGATGCCCCACTCGGCGGCGTGCACCAGCCCGGCCAGCGGGACGGCCTTCACCCGGGCGATGCCGGCGTTGTCCACCCAGGTGACGGCGACCGCGTCGATCCCGGCCGGGCGCAACCGCTCGGCCGCCGCCTGGGCCCGCTCGGCGCGCTCGGCGCGCGGCGGCAGGGCGACGGCGCCGAGCGCGCCGCCGGCGTGGGCGGGGCCCTGGACGGCGGGCCCCGCGGACGGCTCGGCGGCGGGCTCGGCGTGGCCGGCGACGGTTCCGGTGCTCATGTCTCCATGCTGCCCCGGCGGTCTAGAGTGCGGAACTCCCCTATCGGGTGGTTCGGGTGGACACGCGTCCGCCCGTTCACCCCTCCGGGGCGAACAGCGCCACGACGTCGCCCGCGGTGAGCCGCGTCAGGGTGTCCGGTGCCCCGTCCAACGGGCCCGGGTAGAGCCGGTACAGCTCCCCGCCGAGGCCGGCCGGAGCCGGTACGTCGGCGTGCACCAGGGCGGTCAACGCCCGTACGCCCGTGAGTCGTTCGGCCAGCGCGAGGGCGGTGTCGCCGGCGGGCGCGTCCCGCCGCTCGTCGGGCTCGTGCCGGCCGCGCAGCCGCTCGGCGAAGGCGGCCACCGGCTCGTCCGCGCCCCGGCGGTAGACCCGGACCGTGGTGCCCGACCGCTCCCGCACCAGCACCTCGCCGGCGCGGGCGGCGGCGCCCGCCACGGCGAGGTCCCAGAGGGTGGCCCGGGAGCCCTCGGCGAAGTGCGCCAGCACGTCCGCGGCCAGGGCGCCGATCCGGTCCCGGTGCCGGTGGACGTTGTGGAAGCCCCCGGAGGCGCTGGTGTTGAGGTCGGTCCAGGTGTAGGTGCGGCGCGCCAGGTCGACGATCATCGGCACGGACACCTTGGCGTCGCCGGCCAGGTCGAGCCGCTGGCGGACGGCCCTCGGGTCGAAGGTGTCCTTGCGGTACTTCGCCGCCGACGAGCCGTCCAGTGCCATGAAGCCGGCGAAGGCGTCGGCGAGGTCCTCGAACGGGACGTCGTTGTAGCTGAAGACGATCGTCACCGCGTAGCGGGCGCCGTCGGCGGCCAGGGCCGGCAGGTCGAGGTCGACGAACTCGGTGGCGCCGAGCGGCGGCGGGGCCGAGGTGAAGTCGCCGGAGTGCACGGCGGCGCGCCGGCCGTGGACCAGTTGGGTGTAGTCGCAGAGGCCGACGAAGCGCCACTCGTCGTCGTAGAGCGCGACCGAGAGGTCCAGGTCGACGCGCTGGCGCGGGGTCTGCGTCCAGTGCAGGAAGAGCCGGACCCGGCCGCCGGCGGGCAGCCGCTGGACGCTGCCGCGCGGGACGGCGACCAGGGTCTTCGCACTGGCCCGCTCGGCGAAGGGGACGACCAGGTCGGCCAGGCCCTCGTCCAGGACGGCCAGCTCGCGGCGGTCGTGCCGCCCGGCCCGGCGCAGCAGCTCGGCCTCGATCAACGCGCAGACGGGTGCGCTGAGCGCGGCCGGGACCTCGGTGCCCCAGTCGTCGCGGGCGTGCGCCAGCGCGACCCGGCCGCGCGGGAAGTACAGCCGGCGCTCGCCGAGCTCGCGCGGGGCGCGCAGCCGGCCGTACGCGCCGAGCAGCGGGCCGGGGGCGACCTTGCGCAGGGCCGCCGGGAGCGCTTCCGCGAGCGCGGAGGGCAGCGGCTCGCCGGCGTTCCAGAAGGTGTGCACCCGCAGCAGGTGGTGGAGCCGGCGGACCAGCTCGCCCGGGCGGCGGGCCAGCAGCCGGACGGCGGCGGGCACGTCGCCGTCGTCGAGGGCGCGCTCGACCCGGCCGGCGAAGGTGGCGACGACCAGCCGGGTGTGCCCGGCCGGGGTCGAACGGACCCGCAGCGGTTCGGGGGCCTCGCGCAGCCGCGGGCCGAGGCCGTGCAGGTCGAGGTCGCTCTGCCGGAGCACGGCGAAGGCGGCGGCCGCGGTCGGGTGGCGGCGCTGGTGCTCGTACGGGTGGAGCAGTTCGCCGGCCCGCAGCCAGGCCTGGCGGTGCCGGCCGAGGTCCTCGGCGAGGGTGCCGGGCGGGAGGGCGTCCAGGACGGCGAGCAGGTCGCGGCGGAGCGGGCGGGGCAGGTTGCGCAGCCGCAGGCCCTTGGCGGTGGCGGGCAGCAGGTCGGGCTCGGCGCCGGACCAGGCCCAGATCAGCCGCAGCACGTCGGTGGCGGTGGTGAGGTGGGCGGCGAGCAGCGGGCGGACGGCGTCGCGGTCGCGGTGGAGCAGGGCGGCCAGGACGGTGGCGCGGCTCTCCCGGACGGGGATGTCGGCGGGCAGCCAGCCGGCCGGGTCGGAGGGGGCGTACCGGAGCAGCAGCGCGAGGTCCTCGCGGTCCTGCGGGTTCAGCGGGGTGCGTCGCTCCAGCAGCCGGCGCAGCTCGGCGGCGGCGACGGCGGCGGGGTCGTCGCCGTCGGCGAGCCGCAGCGGACGGAGCAGGGCGTCGGCGGTGTGCTCGCGGGCGGCGTTGCGGACGGCCTTGGCGTCCAGCGGGAGGTACTTCTCCGGATCGATCGGGATGTCGCAGAGCGGGCAGTGCCGGTAGCCCTCCAGCTCCTCGTAGCACTCCCCGCAGAGCAGGTGGGCGCAGGGCGCGAGGGCGCCGATGCCCGCCTCGCGCCCGGTGCGGGCGCAGCAGCAGCACGGCTGGTCGGGCTGGTTCAGCAGGAAGGCGCGGATGTGCGCGGAGTAGAGGCTGTGCGCGTGCCGCGGCACCCCGCCGGGGAAGCCGCGGAACAGCGGCTTGTGCTTGCGGTCTGCGCCGAGCGCCGCGTCGACCCGGCGCAGCAGGGCGCCGCCGGCGTCGGCCAGGGCGGCCGGCCGCAGCCGGGCGAGCGCGGCGCGCAGCGGCTTGGTCAGGACGTACCCGCGCTGGGCGAGGTCGGCCTCCAGCACGACCAGCCCTTCGGCGCTCCAGGGCTCCGGCTCCCCCGCGGCCGCCCCGCCCTCGACCACCACGGAGCCGTGCCGCCGCAGCAGCAGCGCGTCGAGGCCGGCGTCGGGTGTGGTGGTGTTCTGCTTCGTCACTGGCGCTCCCCCGTGGATACGACGAAGCGGGGGCGGAGAGTGGGCGCACTCGGTTCATTTACAGTGAAGGAGAAGGAAGCACGCCGCGGAGCCGCCCCCGCGCCGCCCACCCTAGCGAACGCCTCCCGCCCGCCCCGAACGAATTTCCGCGGGCGGGCGTCCGCCCCCTTCCTACCGCTCGGTAACTTCGCTACAGTGACCGCACGCACCACCGTCGGGCTTCGGGAGCCGCACCGACGGGGGTCTGCGTCCGTCGCGTTCGCGGCGGGCGCGTGGTGCGTCCTTCACCGGTCGGTGCCGCGGATCGCGGCGGGGCCGGGCTTCTCTCCTCGTATCAGAGCCGCTTCCTTCACCTCGAGCGCCTGAGTACCACGGCACACCCGCAGCACGGCCGGAGCGGACCGGCGGCTTCGCGGTGGCCGCAACCGTCATCTCCCCAGCCCCGCGCGCGGACCCTCCTCCGGCAGGCGCGTCCGCCGGAGCGCGCGCGGGCCACTCATGACAAGGAGTCAGGACATGGAGCGTCCCTTTCCCACGGTCGCCGTGGTCGGCCTCGGCACGATGGGTGCCGGTGTCGCCGTGGCGGTCGCGAAGAGCGGCCGCCGGGTGATCGGCATCGAGGCCAACGAGGACTCCGCCGCCCGGGCGCTGGCCCGGATCGAGGCGGCGACCGCGCACGCGGTGGCCCGGGAGCGGATCACCGCCGAGGACCGGGCCGCGCTGCTCGCGCGGATCTCGGTCGGCCACGCGCTGGAGGCCGCCGCCGAGGCCGACCTGGTGATCGAGGAGGTGCCCGAGCAGCTGGAGCTGAAGCGGGACGTCTTCGCCCGGCTGGACCGGATCTGCCCGCCCGCGACGGTGCTGGCGACCGGCACCACCGCGCTGTCGGTGACCCGGATCGCCGCCGCCACCGCCCGCCCGGACCGGGTGCTCGGCCTGCACTTCTTCAACCCCGTGCACACCATGAAGCTGGTCGAGGTGGTCCGCACCGTGCTGACCGCCCCGCAGGTGGCCGAGGACGCCGCGGCGCTCGCCCGGGACCTCGGCAAGGAGCCGGTCGCGGCCGGCGACCGGGCCGGCTTCGTGGTGAACGGGCTGCTCTTCGCGTACCTGAACCAGGCCGCCGCGATGTACGAGTCCAAGTACGCCACCCGCGAGGACATCGACGCCGCGATGCGGCTCGGCTGCGGCCTGCCGATGGGCCCGCTGGCGCTGCTCGACCTCATCGGCGTGGACACCGCCCGGACCGTCCTGGAGGCGATGTACGAGCAGTCCCGGGACCGGCTGCACGCGCCCGCGCCGATCCTCGGCCAGCTGGTGTCGGCCGGCCTGCTGGGCCGCAAGTCCGGCCGCGGCTTCTACACCTACGAGGCGCCCGGCTCGTCCAAGCCGGTCGACGCCGCCACCGGGCCGGCGAAGGCGAAGGTGCCGGGCCGCGAGGTGCGCAGCGTCGGCGTCTGCGGCTCGGGCACGATGGCCACCGGCATCGTCGAGGTGTTCGCCAAGGCCGGGTACCGGGTGCTGCTGGCCGCGCGCAGCCTGGAGAAGGCGGAGAACGCCAAGGCCCAGCTGGCGAAGTCGCTGGACCGCTCGGTGGCCAAGGGCCGGCTGACCGAGGAGCAGCGGGACGCGGCGCTGGCGCTGGTCACGCCGGTCGGGCAGTACGCCGAGCTGGCCGGGGTCGACCTGGTGGTCGAGGCGGTCGCCGAGGACCTGGAGGTCAAGCGCGAGCTGTTCGCCACCCTGGACAAGATCGTCAAGCCGGGCGCGGTGCTCGCCACCACCACCTCCTCGCTGCCGGTGATCGCCTGCGCCTCGGCCACCTCGCGGCCGCAGGACGTGATCGGCATGCACTTCTTCAACCCGGCGCCGGCCATGAAGCTGGTCGAGGTGGTCTCCACGGTGCTGACCGCGCCGGACGTCACCGCGACCGTGCTGGAGCTGTGCGCCGGGGTGCGCAAGCACCCGGTGGAGTGCGGTGACCGGGCCGGCTTCATCGTGAACGCGCTGCTCTTCCCGTACCTGAACGACGCGGTGCGGATGCTGCAGGAGCACTACGCGACCGTGGACGACATCGACACCGCGATGAAGCTCGGCTGCGGGTACCCGATGGGCCCGTTCGAGCTGCTGGACGTGGTCGGCCTGGACGTCTCGCTGACCATCGAGAAGGTGCTGCACCAGGAGTTCCGCGAGCCGGGCCTGGCGGCGGCGCCGCTGCTGGAGCACCTGGTCGCGGCGGGCTGCCTGGGCCGCAAGACCGGCCGCGGGTTCCGCGACCACGCGCGCCGATGACCACGCCCTCGGCGGGCGGGCCGGCCCCGGGCGGCGCGGTGCCGTACGGGCCCGCACGACCGGGCTGGAGCCCCGGGTCGGTGTCGGCCCGCTGGCCCAGACCGGCGGTGACCGGCCCGGTCCCACCGGTGCGCCGGGGAAGGCCGGCGGCTCCGGCGCCCGGTGCGTGTAGCGTTCCGGGCATGGATCGGGTTCAGTCAGCCTCCCCGCAGCACGCCGCCGGACCGCGCGGCGCCGACCGGCCTGCCCCCGGCGCCCCCGACGGCGGCCCGGGCGGCCGCCGGGCGGCCGCGCAGCGCCAGCAGATGCGGCAGGACCTGGCCACCGCCGCGATGGAGCTGTTCGCCTCGCAGGGCTACGAGGAGACCACGGTCGACCAGATCGCCGCGGCCGCCGGCGTGGCCCGGCGGACCTTCTTCCGGTACTTCCGGTCGAAGGAGGAGGCGATCTTCCCGGACCACGACGACACCCTGGTCCGGGTGGCCGACCTGCTGGCCAGCGCCGAGCCCGAGGAGCACCCGCTGGACGTGGTCTGCCGGGGCATCAAGGAGGTGCTGCGGATGTACGCCTCCACCCCGGCCGTCTCGGTCGCCCGGTACCAGCTGATCCGTCAGGTCCCGGCGCTGCGCGAGCGGGAGATCGCCGTGGTGGCCCGGTACGAGCGGCTGTTCACCCGGTACCTGCTCGGGCGGTTCGACACCGCCGACGAGATCCCCCCGGGCTGGCAGCGCGGCGGCGAGGACGACTCGATGCTGGCCGAGGTGTCGGCGGCGGCGGTCGTCGCGGCCCACAACCACGTGCTGCGGCGCTGGCTGCGGGCCGGCGGCCGGGGGGACGTGGAGGCGCAGCTGGACCACTCCTTCGAGGTCATCCGGCGGACCTTCTGGGCCTCCTCCGCACCCGGTGCGCGGCGGCGAGGGTCCCTGGTGGCACCCGGTGCCAGTGTGACGGGACTGGAGGCGGCCGCCGCCAGCGCACTGAGTGCCAGCCCCGGAGGTGAGGTGCTCATCACAGTCGCCAGGACCGACGCCCCGCTGGACGTGGTGGTGGACAGCATCCGGGCCGCCCTGACCGGCGCCGGGGAGTCCTGACCGACAGGGTTTCCGCAGTTCAGCGCCGTTTCGAGCGGTTTCGAGGGCCCGTACCGGAGTGCCGGTACGGGCCCTTTTCGCACCCTCGCGCGGCCGCTCGAACAGCGATTTGAATCACCCGAATTGATGACACCCGGTGTCTTTACGAGTGGCACAGGGTGCCACTACCTTGTTACCCACCAGTCAGCGGCGCCGCGGCTCCCCACCTCGGCGCGCCGTCGTCCGGCGCTCCCACACCCCGGGAGCGGTGCCCAGCACGTCACGGGCCACCAGCCAGGCCCACACGCCAGACCACCCACCCACCTCAGCGAAGCCGGTGTCCGCTCCCGGCTCCCCCAGACGCCCTGTGCCCCTCACACAGGTACGCCTTCGGAGGCAGCCATGCAGGAAATCCTCGACGCGATCCTCAGCAACGACGCCACGTCGGAGGACTACGCCGCCATCAAGCTCCCCGAGTCCTACCGGGCGGTGACGCTCCACAAGGACGAGGAGCAGATGTTCGCGGGCCTCGACAGTCGCGAGAAGGACCCGCGCAAGTCCCTTCACCTCGACGACGTCGCCCTGCCCGAGCTGGGCCCCGGCGAGGCCCTGGTCGCCGTCATGGCCAGCGCGGTGAACTACAACACCGTGTGGAGCTCGATCTTCGAGCCGGTCTCCACCTTCGGCTTCCTGGAGCGCTACGGCCGGCTCTCGCCGCTCACCAAGCGCCACGACCTGCCCTACCACGTGGTCGGTTCGGACCTCGCGGGCGTCGTGCTGCGCACCGGCGCCGGCGTCAACGCCTGGAAGCCGGGCGACGAGGTCGTCGCGCACTGCCTCTCGGTGGAGCTGGAGTCCCCGGACGGCCACAACGACACGATGATGGACCCGGAGCAGCGCATCTGGGGCTTCGAGACCAACTTCGGCGGCCTGGCCCAGCTGGCCCTGGTGAAGACCAACCAGCTGCTGCCCAAGCCGAAGCACCTCACCTGGGAGGAGGCCGCCTCCCCCGGCCTGGTCAACTCCACCGCCTACCGCCAGCTGGTCTCGCAGAACGGCGCGGGCATGAAGCAGGGCGACAACGTGCTGATCTGGGGCGCCAGCGGCGGCCTCGGCTCCTACGCCACCCAGTACGCGCTGGCCGGCGGCGCCACCCCGATCTGCGTGGTCTCCAACGAGGCCAAGGCCGAGATCTGCCGCGCCATGGGCGCCGAGGCGATCATCGACCGCTCCGCCGAGGGCTACAAGTTCTGGAAGGACGAGCACACCCAGGACCCGCGCGAGTGGAAGCGCCTGGGCTCGAAGATCCGCGAGTTCACCGGCGGCGAGGACGTCGACATCGTCTTCGAGCACCCGGGCCGCGAGACCTTCGGCGCCTCCGTGTACGTCACCCGCAAGGGCGGCACCATCGTCACCTGCGCCTCCACCTCCGGCTACATGCACCAGTACGACAACCGCTACCTGTGGATGTCGCTCAAGCGCATCGTCGGCTCGCACTTCGCCAACTACCGCGAGGCGTTCGAGGCCAACCGCCTGATCGCCAAGGGCAAGATCCACCCGACCCTGTCGAAGGTCTACTCCCTGGAGGAGACCGGCCAGGCCGCCCTCGACGTGCACCACAACAAGCACCAGGGCAAGGTCGGCGTGCTCTGCCTCGCCCCCGAGGAGGGCCTGGGCGTGCGCGACGAGGAGTTCCGCGCCAAGCACATCGACGCCATCAACCGCTTCAGGAACGTGTGATGAGCGACCAGCAGAAGCGCGACCGCCCCTGGCTGATGCGGACCTACGCGGGACACTCGACCGCGAGCGACTCCAACGCGCTCTACCGGAAGAACCTCGCCAAGGGCCAGACCGGCCTCTCGGTGGCCTTCGACCTGCCGACCCAGACCGGCTACGACTCCGACCACGTCCTCGCCCGCGGCGAGGTCGGCCGGGTCGGCGTGCCGGTGGGCCACGTCGGCGACATGCGCACCCTGTTCGACGGCATCCCGCTCGAACAGACCAACACCTCCATGACGATCAACGCCACCGCGATGTGGCTGCTGGCGCTCTACCAGGTGGTCGCCGAGGAGCAGGGCGCGGACATCGCCAAGCTCACCGGCACCACCCAGAACGACATCGTCAAGGAGTACCTCTCGCGCGGGACGCACGTCTTCCCGCCCGGGCCGTCGGTGCGCCTGATCACCGACATGATCGCCTACACGGTCGGCAACATCCCCAAGTGGAACCCGATCAACATCTGCAGCTACCACCTGCAGGAGGCCGGGGCCACCCCGGTCCAGGAGATCGCCTACGCGATGTGCACCGCCATCTCGGTGCTGGACGCCGTCCGCGACTCCGGGCAGGTCCCGGCCGAGCGGATGGGCGAGGTGGTCGCCCGGATCTCCTTCTTCGTCAACGCCGGCGTGCGGTTCGTCGAGGAGATGTGCAAGATGCGCGCCTTCGCCCAGCTCTGGGAGAAGGTCACGCTGGAGCGCTACGGGATCCAGGACGCCAAGCAGCGCCGCTTCCGCTACGGCGTCCAGGTCAACTCGCTGGGGCTGACCGAGGCCCAGCCGGAGAACAACGTCCAGCGGATCGTGCTGGAGATGCTCGCCGTCACGCTGTCCAAGGACGCCCGCGCCCGGGCCGTCCAGCTGCCGGCCTGGAACGAGGCGCTCGGCCTGCCCCGCCCGTGGGACCAGCAGTGGTCGCTGCGGATCCAGCAGGTGCTCGCCTACGAGTCCGACCTGCTGGAGTACGGGGACATCTTCAACGGCTCCGAGGTGATCGAGGCCAAGACCGCCCAGCTGCTGGCCGGCGCCGAGGCCGAGATCGCCAAGGTGCTGGAGATGGGCGGGGTCATTCCGGCCGTCGAGTCCGGCTACCTGAAGTCCAACCTGGTCGCCTCGCACGCCGCCCGCCGGGCCCGGATCGAGTCCGGCGAGGACAAGATCGTCGGCGTGAACTGCTTCGACACCACCGAGGAGAGCCCGCTCACGGCCGACCTCGACACCGCGATCATGGTGGTCGACCCGGCCTCCGAGCAGTCCGTGCTCGCCGCGCTGGAGAAGTGGCGCGGGCAGCGCGACGAGGCCGCCGCCCAGACGGCGCTGGCCGAGCTCAAGGCCGTCGCCGCCACCGACGCCAACCTGATGACCGCGACGCTCGCCTGCGCCCGTGCCGGGGTCACCACCGGCGAGTGGGCCTTCGCCCTGCGCGAGGTCTTCGGCGAGTACCGGGCGCCCACCGGCGTCGGCGGCGCGCCGGTCGCGGTGGCGGCCGAGCCCGGAGGCGAGCTGGCCGCGGTCCGCGAGGCGGTCGCCGCGACCGCCGCCGAACTGGGCACCGGCAAGCTGCGCCTGCTGGTCGGCAAGCCCGGCCTGGACGGGCACTCCAACGGCGCCGAGCAGATCGCCGTCCGGGCCCGCGACGCCGGGTTCGAGGTGGTCTACCAGGGCATCCGGCTCACCCCGGAGCAGATCGTCTCCGCCGCCGTCGCGGAGGACGTGCACTGCGTCGGCCTGTCGATCCTCTCGGGCGCCCACTCCGAGCTGGTGCCCGACGTCCTGCACCGGCTGCGCCGGGCCGGGGTGGAGGATGTCCCGGTGATCGTGGGTGGCATCATCCCGGCAGCGGACGGCGAGGCCCTGAGGGCCGCCGGCGTCGCCGCCGTGTTCACCCCGAAGGACTTCGGCATCACCACCATCATCGGCCGGATCGTGGACGAGATCCGGCTGGCCAACAGGCTCCAGCCGTGGACGCCCGCACCCGCGACGACCAGCTGACCACTGGAAGGAACAGAAGCACCCTCATGACTACCTCCCACCCGTCGCCCGTTCCGAGCGGCTCCGCCGCCGCCTTCAACCGTCTGCGCCCGCGCCGCTCCTGCCTCGCCGTACCGGGCAGCAACCCGCGCTTCCTGGAGAAGGCCCAGGGCCTCCCGGCCGACCAGGTCTTCCTCGACCTGGAGGACGCCTGCGCCCCCCTGGTCAAGGAGA
Source organism: Kitasatospora sp. NPDC127111 (assembly GCF_042677465.1). Classification (NCBI taxonomy): domain Bacteria; kingdom Bacillati; phylum Actinomycetota; class Actinomycetes; order Kitasatosporales; family Streptomycetaceae; genus Kitasatospora; species Kitasatospora sp. NPDC127111. The sequence goes on along the minus strand of NZ_JBHXTG010000039.1, from coordinate 1,497 downwards.
GCGCCCGGCACAACATCGTGGACGCGCTGAACAACGGCGACTGGGGCAAGAAGACCAAGGTCGTCCGGGTCAACGACTGGACCACCCACTGGACGTACCGCGACGTGATCACCGTCGTCGAGGGCGCCGGCCCGAACCTCGACTGCATCATGCTGCCGAAGGTCCAGGACGCCGAGCAGGTCAAGGCACTCGACCTGCTGCTCACCCAGATCGAGAAGACCATGGGCTTCGAGGTCGGCAAGATCGGCATCGAGGCGCAGATCGAGAACGCCAAGGGCCTGATCAACGTCGACACGATCGCCCAGGCCTCCCCGCGGCTGGAGACCATCATCTTCGGCCCGGCCGACTTCATGGCCTCGATCAACATGAAGTCCCTGGTGGTCGGCGAGCAGCCGCCCGGCTACCCGGCCGACGCCTACCACTACATCCTGATGCGCATCCTGATGGCCGCCCGCGCCAACGACCTGCAGGCCATCGACGGCCCGTACCTGCAGATCCGCAACCAGGAGGGCTACCGCGAGGTGGCCGGCCGCGCCGCCGCGCTCGGCTTCGACGGCAAGTGGGTGCTCCACCCGGACCAGGTCGCCGCCGCGAACGAGATCTTCTCGCCCTCGCAGGAGGACTACGACCACGCCGAGCTGATCCTCGACGCCTACGACTGGTGCACCTCCGAGGCCGGCGGCGCCAAGGGCTCCGCGATGCTCGGCGACGAGATGATCGACGAGGCCAGCCGCAAGATGGCCCTGGTCATCGCCGGCAAGGGCCGCGCCGCGGGCTTCCAGCGCACCTCCAAGTTCGAGCCCCCGCAGGCCTGAGACACCAAGGACCACTGAGATGCAGTTCGGACGCACCTACGAAGAGTTCGAGGTCGGCGCGGTCTACAAGCACTGGCCCGGCAAGACGGTCACCGAGTACGACGACCACCTCTTCTGTCTGCTCACCATGAACCACCACCCCCTCCACATGGACACCAACTATGCGGAGAAGACGACGGACTTCGGCAAGAACGTCGTGGTGGGCAACTACGTCTACTCGCTGCTGCTGGGCATGTCCGTCCCGGACGTCTCCGGCAAGGCGATCGCCAACCTGGAGATCGAGTCGCTGCGGCACGTCGCGCCGACCTTCCACGGCGACACCGTCTACGGCGAGACCACCGTCCTCGACAAGTGGCCGTCCAAGTCCAAGGACGACCGCGGCATCGTCTACGTCGAGACCAAGGGGTACAAGCAGGACGGCACGGTCGTCTGCATCTTCCGCCGCAAGGTGATGGTGCCGACCGCGACGTACATCGAGGAGCGCGGCGGCGAGCAGCCCGGCCGCCCCACCCCCTCCGCCTGACCCCCGCCCCACAGGACCCCGGACGGGCAGGCCGCCGTCATCGGCCGAGCCCGACCCGGTACCGGGGGCGCCCCGGGAGCCCCGCCCCCGGGGCCCCCCCCGGGGCCCCCCCGCGGGGGGCCCCGCCCCCCCCCCCCCCCCCCCCAGAGTGGGGCCCCC